>RFIF01000205.1 GCA_003695655.1 Cyanobacteria bacterium J069 | reverse complement strand
TCGCGCCCGCCCCAGCAAGTCAAGCTAGGGGCTGAAACCCCTAAGAAACCAGTGTTTTGCTGACAATTGATGACAGCCCCTAGTTCGCTTTAGCCTTTCTTCCTGGTATCGTTTTTCCTGTTGTGTGCCCTGTTACTTTCGGCTACAGAGCCAGCTTGCCCTGTGAGTGATTTTCTATTCCTAAAGACTGTTGAGCGCTGTTTCCTCACCCATAGCTCACCTGAATACGCTGTGGAGGAGGAGGATGCTGTGGAGAATGATAGAACGGACGATGCCCTGACGCATGACTTGGCGGACGGTGCCAATCTGCGATCGCAACTGGCGCGACTCCAGCAGGAAAACACCCAGCTCAAACAGCAGCTTCACGACCTGGAAACGACCCTGGAAATTACCACCGATCACAACAGCGCCATCGAGGCTCAGCTTCAGGCGGCCAACCAGCGTCTCCAGATCGAGGTTGCCGAACGCCGCCAAGCCGAAGCCAGCTTAGAGCTGCTCACAATTGCCATTAGCCTGCGCAATCTAGATCTGGAAATCTTATTGGAAACGTTGCGAGATCATGGCGATGCGATTCATGACCAGTGGCAAGCCAAAGTAAAGGTTGCCACAGATCTGGCCGGGATCGACAGCCTCACCCAGATTGCCAACCGCCGCCGCTGTGATGAGTATTTAGAGTGCCAATGGCAGCAGATGACCCGCAGCCAGTCGCCCCTCTCCGTCATCCTGGCGGATATCGACTATTTCAAGCAATACAACGACACCTACGGACACCTGGTGGGCGATGATTGCCTCCGGCACATTGCTCAAAGCCTGCGGAGCACCCTTAGCCGAGCAGAGCATCTGGTTGCACGATTTGGTGGCGAGGAGTTTGTCATCATTTTGCCCCAGACGACGCTGGAAGAGGCGATCGCCCTTGCTCAGACTTTTCATCACTGCGTTCAGCAACTCCAAATTCCCCATACCCATTCACCGATTAGCAACTATGTCACCCTCAGTCTGGGCGTGGCCTGTCAGGTTCCCCATGTCCAGATGCGGCCGCAAAGGCTGCTCAATGCTGCTGATCAAGCGCTTTATGCCGCCAAGCAGGCAGGGCGCAATCAGATCGCCTCTGCCGGACTGATTCTGCCAGACTGGTAAGGAAATATCTCCGGTTAAGGGAATATCCAGGGAGCTTTTAAGAGCGATCGCCCAATTTGTCCGGGTCACAGCTTCACCGAACAGAAACAACCTACAGGACGCAATAGAGGCGGGCAAACAAAATAGAGGCGGGCAAAATAGAGGCGGGCAAAATAGAGGCGGGCAAAATAGAGGCGGGCAAAATAGAGGCGGGCAAAATAGAATCTAGCGCGGGGGCAACCCCCTCACACCCTTCATGGCAAACTTAGACCTGCTAGCGCTACTGAAATCCGGTGTTAGCTTATGGAACCAGTGGTATCTTACCCATCCAGAAATTGGCAGACCCGACCTGACTAATGCCCGACTGGCAGAGTCTAACCTGAGTCGGGTGCTGCTGCGGGGCTGCATTTTGCGGCGTGCCGACCTTCTGCAAGCCAACCTCAGCCTGGCCAACCTCAGCCTGGCTGATCTGAGTGACGCCATCCTCGACAGCGCCGATCTGCACCGCGCCGATCTTTACCAAGCCAACCTGACTGGGGCCAGCCTGCAAGACGCCAACCTGCAAGAAGCCAGCCTGATTCGCTGTGTCCTCGTGGGGGCGGCTCTGGGTCTGGCCAACCTGCATCGCGCCAAGCTAACCGGAGCCATACTGGAAAATGCTGATTTGCAGGGCGCAGAGCTAACCCATGCCAACCTGCGGCGGGCCAAGCTCCAGGGCGCAGATTTGCGTGGAGCCGACCTGAGCGGAGCCGACCTGAGCGAAGCCGATCTCCAGCAAACAAATCTGGCGCTGGCAGACCTGAAGGGGGCGCGACTGCATCGGGCTAATTTAGAAAACGCCAATCTGTCTGGCGCAGATCTGAGTGGGGCGACGCTGCACGATGCCAACCTGAGCGGAGCAACCCTGCGCCATGCCTACCTGGAAAAAAGCGACCTGCGCCGAGCGCGGCTGATCTGGGCTGATTTGCGAGAAGCAGAATTGTGGCAGGTGACGCTCGACCAGGTGAATCTGACGGCGGCACAGCTCGATGGAGCCATGCTCAACGGCACGATCGCCCTTGAGAGCTATGCCCCGGCTCAGCCCAGTGAGGATCTGGAAGTGACCGCGAATCTGGAGACGACCGAAGACCTGCTGCCTTTTTCTAGAAACCTATAATCTAGAAATCTGTAATCTAGAGACCCGTAACCAGACCGGCGATCGCCAAAATCGACCCACCCACCAGGCAAGATTTCATGGCAATATCGCTGGCTTTGGCATTGCGCTCGGCAGATTTGGTCAATTCTTCAGCATTGCGCAGGGAAATAATGAACTGCTTACCCGACTCAGTGGGACGCTGTAAAGTCAGGCCAGTCCCCGCATCGCTTACCGTCGCGACCACCGTGACCTGCCGATCGATGGGCACAATCACTTCCTGGTAGCGATAGCCGATGGTGCGCCGCCCTGCCCCTTGTGGACTCAGCGCCAGAGAAAACCCGCCTACAGACAGGAAGTTCCCCGGCGACTCGGGGCGAAATTCATCCAGCACCGTGATGGTTTCAAAATCGGCCTGATTGGGATCGACGGCGATCGCCCCCGTGTGATCCTTCAGCACAAAGGGCGTTGATTGCTGGTGGCTGGCTACGGTTTCTGATCCGCGCTCGGTGGTGCGCTCTTCCTTGCCATCGCTGTCGCGGCGAGTCACCGTTTCTTCATACTCGCGGCGGACGGTCATGCTGTAGTAGACGCAGGGCTGCTGGGCCAACTGGGATACGAGTGGGCGATCGCACTGCACCCTACCCGCCAGGCGCACATAGTCACGCCAGTTGCCGCCGCCAATTTCCTGAGCAATTTCAGACGACATTTTTTCCAGCTCTGCCACCGTTGCCGGCCGCGACACCTTGAGGCAGTAGGCTCGCCCGCTGTGGTGGCGCTTCACAAAGAACAGAACCCCACCTGAGATCACCAAAATTGCGCCCACAATCAGCAGCACCATAACCCTACTCCAAACAAAAGCAGTTGAGAGGACTTGCTTAAGATGCCCCGAACCCTGGTCATAGTCTCGTCAGATCAAGACATCTACAGGGCTTACGCAGTTGAAACGAGTTTTATAGATTCTGGATGATTTTTCGCGGGCGCAGCCCGCGAAAAATCATCCAACTGCGTAAGTCCTATATACACTTCCTGAATAGATCAACAAGGCTAGTCTGGCAAAATCCGTAATCGGGGGCAGAGATTAGGGGTCAGGGGGCAGGGGGCAGGGGTTAGGGATCAAGGGTATACAGCCCTCAACACAGAGGTTGAAACCAGTTGAAATCCATCAAGGCTTGTGCAGCCTGCTTTTCAGCCTTGACCCGTGGCACCGAGCACCTGATGCCTCTGTGATCAATCCACAGGATCAATCGGAAAAGTCAAACCGGGGATGAAAGCGAGAATGCAGCAAGCGCTCTACGGGTGCGTCTTGCTGGAGGTGCTGTGTGGCGATCGCCTCCACGTCTTCCGGCTTAACTCGGCAATACCAGGTGCCGTCTGGCATCACGCGCACCGTCGGACCCGATGCACATTGCCCCATGCAACCACTGCCACTAATGAGTACCCCCGGCAAATTAGTTTCCCGAAAAGCCGCCAGCACTGCCGCCGACCCGCTGCGATCGCAGGAGCGATATTGACAAACCATGACACACCGCCGTTTGAGTGAGGCAGGCTGAGCGTTGGGGAGAGGTTCCACAGGTCGTAATTTAGAGAAACTAGCGCCGTTGCTACCGGTGTTTAAGATGTCAATGCATCTTCTCTTCTACCTTAGCCATTCCCTTAGTCATCGGCTAGTCATCGACTAGTCATCGGCTAGGACAACAGTCAAAAGAACAGCACATAAAACCAGCGCAGAGAACTTGTCCGGCGTAGAGGGAGCGTAACCATTCTGCCTGTGCAGGTCAAAATAACAGCGCAGAAAACCAGCGCAGAGAACCAAGAGAACCAAGAGAACCAACCAAGAGAACCAACCAAGAGAACCAGCCGAGAAAACCAGCCGAGAAAACCAGCCGAGAGAACTGCTTTACTAGCGCCGCTAATGGCTCCGTCTAACGGCTCAATGCTAGCTGCCTAAATACGCCTCGAGTACCAGCGGATTTTGCTGTACTTCTGCGGGCGTACCCGAGGCCAGGTTGCGTCCCTCTGCCATCACCCAAACGCGATCGCACAGCGACATCACCACGTCCATGTTGTGTTCGAT
>RFIF01000204.1 GCA_003695655.1 Cyanobacteria bacterium J069 | reverse complement strand
CCTGTATCCTGTGTAATGCCAGAACACGCGAAACAGCGGGGAAAAACGGTGCTGGATATCAAGCAGATTCGGGACAATCCGGAGCAGGTGCAGGCAAAGCTGGATCTGCGGGGCGGCGGGTATGACCTGAAGCCGATTTTGGAGTTGGACAAACAGCAGCGCGAGCTGGAAGTGGGGCGATCGCAGCTTCAGGCGCGCAGCAACGAAATCGGCAAGCGGGTGGGGCAAAAGATCAAGTCGGGAGCCAAGCCCGACGATGCCGAAGTGCTGGCGCTAAAGGAAGAAGGCAACCAGATCAAAGCGCAACTGAGCGACCTGGAGCCGCAGGAAAAGGAGATTAAAGAGCAGCTTCAGGCATTGCTGCTGACGTTTCCCAACCTGCCCAGCGACGAAACGCCCGTGGGCAAAAGCGAAGACGAAAACGTGGAAATTCGCCGCTGGGGAGACGAATACATTCCCACCAATCCCGACATTCTGCCGCATTACGAAATTGGCGAAAAGCTGGGGATTTTGAACTTCGAGCGATCGGTGAAAATTGCCCAGAGCCGCTTTGTGACGCTGCTGGGCGCGGGTGCAGCGCTAGAGCGGGCGCTGATCCAGTTCATGCTCGATCGCCATACGCAGGCGGGCTTTGTAGAGGTGCTGCCGCCGATTTTGATCAACACGGCGTCCCTAACGGCGTCGGGGCAACTGCCCAAGTTTGCCGACGAAAGCTTTAAGTGCGATCGCGACGATCTGTGGCTGACGCCCACGGCCGAGGTGCCCATCACCAGCCTCTACCGCGACGAAATCTTGGAAGCAGACTCTTTGCCGATCTATCACTGCGCCTATACGCCCTGTTTTCGGCGCGAGGCGGGCAGCTACGGACGCGACACCCGCGGCCTGATCCGCCTGCACCAGTTCAACAAGGTGGAAATGTTCAAATTCGTCCGTCCCGAAACCTCGATGGACGAGCTGGAAAGCCTGACCCAGACGGCAGAGGGAATCCTGCAAGCGCTGAAGCTGCCCTACCGCGTCATTGCGCTCTGCACGGGCGATCTGGGCTTTGCCTCCGTTAAGACCTATGACCTGGAAGTGTGGCTGCCCAGCCAGGGCAAATACCGGGAAATCTCAAGCTGCTCCAACTGCACCGATTTCCAAGCACGCCGCGCCAGCCTCCGGTTCAAGGAAGCAGGTAAAAAAGGCACCCAGTTTCTCCACACGCTGAACGGCTCTGGCCTTGCGGTGGGGCGCACCATGGCCGCCATTTTGGAAAACTACCAGCAGCCGGATGGGGCGATCGCCGTTCCCGAAGCGCTAAAACCTTATTTAGGACGGGACGTTCTGTAATACTGAGGCAGCCTATTTGAGGCAACATATTTTCCCCTCCTCTCAGGCTTTATGCAGCCGTCTGGACAAGACAATTTGCCACCAGAAACTAAGGCGACAAGACGACCAAAGACGATTTTTCGCGGGCGCAGCCCGCGAAAAATCATCCAACTGCGTAAGTCCTATTTTCAAAGTTCTCTAAAGCTCTGGGCATAAGCTGCAAGAGAGTCTACAGGACAGCAGCTCAGGCACAGCAGATTGCCTGAAGCTGTTAGCAAGCTAGCAAGACCCCAAGCAATCGCTGTCTCAAATCAACTAATAGAACGTCATCGGTCTGCTACTTCATCATCTAAATCAGCCCGTCCTCTTTGCCAATTTGCAGGAGCAGATCCAGCACGCGGTTGGAATAGCCCCACTCGTTGTCATACCAAGACACGACCTTGAAGAAGTTGGGATTGAGCGCAATGCCCGCTTTCGCGTCGAAGATGCTAGAGCGCGGGTCGGTGCGGAAGTCCATCGACACCACTTCTTCCTCGGTGTAGCCCAGGATGCCCTTCATCGGCCCTTCCGAGGCGGCCTTCATGGCGGCGCAGATTTCCTCATAGCTGGTGGATTTTTCGGTCTTGATCGTCAGGTCAACCACCGACACATCGGGCGTGCCCACGCGGAAGGCCATGCCCGTTAGCTTGCCTTTTAGCTCCGGCAGCACCAGCGCTACAGCCTTGGCCGCACCCGTAGACGAGGGAATGATGTTTTGCGAAGCGCCGCGGCCACCGCGCCAGTCCTTTTTGCTGGGGCCATCGACGGTGGGCTGGGTAGCGGTCATCGAGTGAACCGTCGTCATCAGTCCTTCGGCAATGCCAAAGTTTTGGTGCAACACCTTGGCGATCGGCGCAAGGCAGTTGGTCGTGCAGCTCGCATTAGAAACGATTACGTCTTTGGACGGCTCAAAGTCTTCATGGTTGACGCCGACAACATAAGTGGGCACCTTGTCGGGGTCTTTGGTAGGAGCCGAAATGAGTACGCGCTTTGCGCCTGCGGTGAGATGGTTGGACGCGCCCGCATAGTCCGTGAAAAAGCCGGTCGATTCCACCACATAGTCTACGCCGAGCTTGTCCCAAGGCAGCTCGGCGGGATTGCGCACGGCCATGCAGGGAATCTTGTGTCCGTTGAGGGTCATGCTGTCTGCGGTGGCTTCCACGGTGCCGTGATACATGCCGTGGGTGGAGTCGTATTTGAACAGGTAAGCGAGGTTGTCGGCGGGAACCAGGTCGTTGATACCGACGAATTCAAAGTTGGGATTGTCGATGCCAGCGCGAAGCACCAGGCGTCCGATGCGACCAAATCCGTTGATGCCGACTCTAACGGTCATAGGGTAAAGCTCCTTTGAGGTGGGAGGTTTTCAGGTGTTGCAAGCCTAGTGGGGAAACCAGTTGCAACGCTAAATCAATTTCAAACTAGGGGCAAATCGGAGTTCTTGCCCAGATTACCGGATTTCCTTAAGGTGAGGCTGAGAAAACGATCTGATTCCAAGGCTCTGATGAAACCAGGCGGACTAGAGGGCGATCGCCCTCAAACGTGTCTTTTGAATGGTTTCTAGCGCAGTCGGTGGAGCGGTTAAAGGCGAGACAGTTAAACCAGGCCAAAATTTTGAAAGCCTTGACAGAGCTAATTTTCCAGCCTTACCCCCTGGCACCTGATACCTGACCCCTCATCTCTGCTATAGGCTATAGCAATCTCTCCGTTTCTTCTTGTCGGCCGGATTACTCAACGGGAACTCATGATACTGATTGCAACGGCAGCCACCCCCAGCCGCGACGTGCCGGAGCTAATTCCGGTGCTGATTATCTTGCTGCTGGTGGCGACGGCAGTGGCGCTGTTGTCGCGGCGTTGGCGTCTGCCCTACGTGACAGGGCTGGTGCTGGCGGGGCTGGCGATCGCCGAATTCCTGCCCCAGCGCATTGGGCTAGAATCCTCGCTGATTCTCAATCTGTTTCTGCCCATTCTGCTGTTTGAAGCAGCCATTAACACAGACATCAGCCGTCTGCGCAGCACCCTCAAGCCGATTTTGCTGTTGGCGGGGCCCGGCGTGCTGATTGCGTCCAGCATCACCGCCCTGGTCTTGAAATTTGGGCTGGGGCTGGGG
>RFIF01000203.1 GCA_003695655.1 Cyanobacteria bacterium J069 | reverse complement strand
TGAAAATTGTGTGGGTCTGGGGATAGTGCAGTTGGGTGACGGGATGAGGTAGCAAGGTAAGGGTGCGTGAGTGAGGGCACTTGCAGGGGGTGTTCAGAGGTGGTCGGCGCTATTGAGAATAAGATTCAGAATTACGTTCGGGGCTAGGTTCAGAATTACGTTTGGGGCTAGGTTCAGAATTACGTTTGGGATTGAGTTCAAAATTACGTTCGGGATTGAGTTCAGAACTACATTCAAGTTTTGGTTCGGTGTAGCGTTCAGGAATGGGTGCAACGCCTAGATCAAGAATGGTTCCACATGGCGATCGCCGCCCAGACTAATCACGATTTCAAACGTTTCTCCGACCTGTCCTTCAAACTGAAGGATGGCTCTGCCGCTGCGGTTGGGCTGGGCAAACATCGAGTCATTTCCCTGCTGATCGACGACCCATAGCTGCAAACCCGCTGGCAAATCGCCGCCGTCTCGGGCGGCGCAGATCACCGACAGGTCAAATTCGCCAGGCTGGGGCGTGGGGCAAAGCTGCACAATCAGCGCCACCCACTCTAGCCGTCGGTCAAAATGGCGAATCTTGATAAACTTGCCCCGGGCGATCGCCGCCTGCTGAGAAGACGCATCCCGACAGATGTTCCCCAAATGCGCCTGCCCCGCAAGATCTACTAGCGGCAGCCAGGGTGATTCAAACTGTCCGCTGAGCCAGCAAGATAGGTGAGTGATGGAGGGTGGCGGTAAATCAGGCATTCGGCTGGGCAGGGGATGGAGCGATCGCCGCAGGTGCGTTTCCACCACATCTCGCAGCGACAAAACCGGGATGCCAGATCCCTCAAACCGCTCTGAGCGGTGGGTAATCAGCCCATCCATCCGATAGTGCAGCACGCAGGCGATTTCTTCTGCCGAGTCATATTCAAACGGCTGACTTTGCGCCCGCACCCAGATGCTAGGGTCGCTCCGGCAAATCGTCATCATCCGCATCAGCGCTTCGGCGACGGTCAGCGCGTGGCGAGCATTGCGCTGATTCATAATCACACAGAGCCGCTGATAGCCCGTCTCGGTGAGGCAGCCGTGAATCTGTCGCTGCTGCAAGCACTGCCAGAGAAAGCTGGCATAGTCGGCGCTGATGCCGGGCCGACTCAAAATCAAGTCAACCAATAGGTCTGCGTCGAGCATGTAGCACTTGGGGTGCAGCGGGCGAGGGGAGTAACTGGAGTACATGGCACCATCTCCTGATCCAGGTTGACATGAGTAGCGATGCAGAGCCTGCTGTTAGACAGAGCAAACCGGGCGGGCGGGCGGTCAGGACCTACAAAGCTGCTGTTTTTATCTACCGTCAGGGCGTAATGCCTTATGCAGGTGGGGGCAATCGGGCGACAAGCGCGGCGACAGCACCCTGAAAACCGAGGACTGCGAAAACCGAGGACTGCCTCGACACAGGGCAATTGATAGCGTAAAATGATATCTTCCTGACGGATGACCAGATGATAGCATAATTTGCTTGTGTTAGGGGGTGAAAAATTGAGGCGATTGAGCCAGGTCGATGCGGGGACTCAAACCACTAGCTGCTGGACTGACTGGATGGGCTGACTGGCATTGCTGACAGAGCTGCCTGCGGGTTGTTCATCAACTGCTGGGCTTCGCTGAGCGAAAGCTGGGGATCGCCCGGGGGCGTGGGGCGGGGTGGGGCGATCGCCTCTGCTGCTGCCTTGACTGTTGTCTCTTCTAAAGCCACGTCTGGCGAAGCGGGCGCGGGTGGCTTCATGAGCTGCTGTGCCTCACGCAGGGAGAGCGGTGCAGCCGGGGCTAAAGCCAAATCTTCGACCAGATCTGGCAAATTGCAGTTCAGCGCGTCGCAGAGCCGAATCAGCTTCACGATCCAATCCATGCCGCCGCGGCCGCGTTCCCAATTGGCAATAGTGGTCTCGGTCACGCCGACGCGCTGCGAAAGCTGAAGCTGAGTGAGGCCAGCCGCTTTGCGGAGTTCTGCAATGCGAGGGCGTGGGGCTGGGGTGTCCATTTAATCCTCCCTGATAGTTCTAGAGAGCCAGCCTAACATAGTTTTAGGCAAAATTTTAGGCAAAACTTTTGGCGTGTTAAATCTTGTACAAAATAATAGTCCTAATGCTTTTACCCTGCAAAATTTTAGGCTAAACTATTTACAGTTTCCACCATTCAGCTTTGGGAGCAGGCGGGCTGGCAGGTAACTCTATCTCTTAAAACCTTTTGGGGGAACTGAAAATCATGCCGATCTTCTTGGACGACCGCAACGACGACTATCGCAGCGACTATCGCCGCCTGGTCAAACTTTCTGAACGTGAAGCCTACGACCCCAATACGGGCGATCGCTACCGAATTGAGCGTCAAGAGCAGCCCGGCGGCCCCGGCGGTGGACTGGTTCTAGCCATTGTGCTGGGGGTCTTGCTGTGGATGTTGGCGAATGCGGGCACAACGCCGCGCACCCCCCGCCCTCTGCTGACGCCGGATGGAATCTATCCGACGAATCCCTCGTTACCCATTGGCTAAATCTATTTGGCTTAATATTTGGCTCAATTCATCCGCATACATTGCGACAGAGTGGCGTAGAAAGCCTCTGCGCTACTCTGCAAATAGCTTGAACAAGCTTGAACATCGTGCTAACCAGAATGGTGAAGACAGATATCGAGCCGCAAAGCTGGATACAGCAAACGCTTCAGACCCGTCCCCTGACCCCTGACCTCTGACCCCTGACCCTTGCTATACAATCCAAAACAGCATTAATCCAAAACAGCATTGAATTTCTGAAGGGTGCTTATGGCTCAGGATGAGGATTTTAGTCGCGATCGCCTCAAGCTACTCTTCATTCGCCATGCCGAATCGGTGGGCAATGTGGAAAAGCGGATGCAGGGCCATGCCGACTATGAACTGACGGAGCGCGGCCGACAGCAGGCCAAGCAACTGGCAGAGCGCCTATGGGCAAAGGGACATCCGCCGTCGCAGGTCTATAGCAGTCCGCTCAAGCGCGCAGCACAGACGGCAGAAACTCTGTTGGCGGCGGGCGCTGGGTCGGCAGGGCTGGCGCTAGACATTCAATATGTAGAAGAACTACTGGAATTTCAAAACGGCATTTTCAAAGGACTCACCTGGGACGAAGCGCGATCGCAATATCCAGCGCTCTGTGCAGAGATGGAAGCGTCGCCTGACTGGATTCCCGCACCAGGAGCCGAAACGCTGCAAGACGGACGCGATCGCGCTCAGCGATTTATCCAGCAGGTTTTGGCACACCATGCCAACGGCGAAACGCTGTGGATCGTCACCCATGGCTGGATTTTGCAACACCTGATTGCAGCCATGCTGGGGTGCGATCGCACCTGGCATGTCCACATCCAAAACACCGCTGTATTTGAGTTTTGGCTAGAGCGATCGCGCTGGCCGATTCCCCCCACCAACCCTAACCGCTGGAACAGCGATCTCTGGCAAATTCGGCGATTTAACGACATTACGCACCTCAAAAAGTCCTGACGTTATCCCTTTGCGATAAAGTTCTCAGGATGCGCTAATCTTAGAAGTCATCGCAACGCTGCCGAGCGAGTATGGTAGATCCTATCGACGATATTGAGCGTCAGGCGCGCCAGGGAAGCGTGTCGGCTGTTATTCAAGTGTTGAACGAGCGGCTGGCCGATGCAGGCGTGCGGACGCGGGCCGTGCTAGACCATGGCGTCCTCCAGCTTTTGTGTGAAGCGGAAACGCCAGCGCAGCTCGATCAGCAGACGCTGACTGAAGAGGTGCGCTACATTTTGGAGCGGCTGAGTCCTCAAGGCATTCGTCGTGTCAATATCAATAGTCGCATTGTGCGCGAGCAGCAGCTTTTGTGGCTAGAAGACATTCAGCGCGACCCCAAAAAGCAGCTCCTCTGGTCGCAGGAAATTACTTTGCCGCCGCAAAACCCGCTCAAGCGGATGCTGGAAGACTGGCGCTACAACCGCATGGTGGAAGGGGCCAAACCGGCTGGCCAGTCGCCGACAGAGGCGCGAGAGCAAAAGCAGTTTTGGCGAGGAATTTTGATCGGCGGGCTAAGTTTGGGCGTGCTGGCGCTGCTGGTGGGCTGGGCCCTGGCAGACTGGCTGGGTGTGCCGCTGCCCCGACCGCTAGAGCAGTTGGCGTCGCCTGCCTCTCCAGAAGTTGCCGAACCAGCCCCGACGCCCTCTCCCACGCCCGATCCCTTCGTGCAGGCGGTGCGCCTGGCTGAGTTAGCGGCACAGGACGGCCAGTCTGCTCAAACTTCTGCCGACTGGCTAGATTTGGCAAGTCGCTGGCAGCGGGCCGCTGACCTGATGGCTCAGGTTCCCGCTACCGACAGCCGCTACACCACCGCCCAAAACCGCACAGAGCTTTACCGTGAAAACAGCAATGCGGCCTTGCAGCAGGCAGAACGGCTGCGGTAGGGCAGCGGCAACTAGCCGAAATGATTAAGCTGGGATCGTAAGGCCTAGCGTGACGATATTTGACAACCGCTTATGACAATTCGGATTGGCAATGGCTACGATATTCATCGACTGGTAGGCGATCGCCCCTTGATCCTGGGCGGCGTCAAAATCGACCATCCGCTGGGGCTGCTGGGCCACAGCGACGCTGACGTGCTCACCCATGCGATTATGGATGCCATGCTGGGCGCACTCAGCCTCGGTGACATTGGCCACTACTTTCCCCCCACCGACCCCCAGTGGGCCGGAGCCGACAGCCTCAAGCTATTAGAACAAGTCCACGCACTGATCCAAACAAAGGGCTGGCAAATTGGCAACCTGGACTCGGTGATCGTCGCCGAACGGCCGAAACTGAAGCCGCATATTGAGGCAATGCGCGATCGCCTCGCCACCGTTCTCCAGCTCGCCCCCGATCAAGTCGGCGTCAAAGCCACAACCAACGAACAACTCGGCCCCGTCGGCCGTGAGGAAGGCATCGCCGTCTATGCGGTAGCGCTTTTGGTCAAGAATGAGAGATGAGGGATGAATCATACTCCGGGGTTTACCCAAAAAACCAGCCAGCTTGTAGCATAAATGCAACTCCCAAGTCTCTTGCCTCCGCCCGAATTTTCCATTCATCCTTCATCCCTCATCCTTCACTCTTTCCATACCATGGCCCACGAACCCCCCCAGCGCCTCAAACAAAAGCTGCTTTATCAGGGACGCAAGTTCGACTTTGAAGTGAGCCGCCTGCGCTTGCCGAATGGCGCGGAAGGCGACTGGGAATGTGTGCGGCATCCGGGCGGGTCGGTGGCGGTGCCGCTAACGGCGGAGGGCAAGCTGGTGCTAGTACGGCAATATCGCTTTGCGGCGTCGCGACGGCTGCTAGAATTTCCCGCCGGCACGATTGAGCTAGACGAAGAGCCGCTGACCACCGCCCAGCGCGAAATTCAGGAAGAAACGGGTTACAAGGCCAGCCAGTGGCAGAAGTTGGGGCAATTTTACCTGGCTCCTGGCTATTCCGATGAGATGATCTACACCTATCTAGCCACCGACCTGGAAAAGCTAGAAACGCCGCCGGACTTGGACGACGATGAAGATCTGGAAACCGTTCTGCTGACCCCAGAAGAACTGGAGCAAGCCATCCTCGACGGCGAAGCGGTGGATGCCAAATCGATTTCCAGCCTGCTGCTGCTGCGCTCCTATTTGCAGTCCCAGCAGTCGGCCTAACGTTCCCTTCTGTTGTGGCAGCAGAATATTTGCGAAACCTGAAACCTGAATCCCTAAAACCTAACCCCTGATTTACCTAACCCCTGATTTACCATGAGCCGTCGTTTAATTTCGTCGGGGTCATCC
This sequence comes from Cyanobacteria bacterium J069, assembly GCA_003695655.1. Taxonomy (GTDB): domain Bacteria; phylum Cyanobacteriota; class Cyanobacteriia; order Elainellales; family Elainellaceae; genus Thermoleptolyngbya. The sequence goes on along the minus strand of RFIF01000203.1, from coordinate 4,683 downwards.
TTTGAACGCGACGTGGCCTATTCCAGGGTCGTAGTGCAGGGCGACTGGGCGTTTGTGTCGGGCACGACGGGCTACGACTACCGCACCATGACGATTTCGGACTCGGTTGTGGAACAGGCGGAGCAGGCGTTGAAGAATATAGAAGCCGCTTTGACCGAAGCGAGTTTTTCCTTGGCGGATGTGGTGCGGGTGCAATATATCCTGCCCAACCGGGAAGATTTTGAACCCTGCTGGCCGGTGCTACGACAATACTTCGGTGACATTCGCCCCGCATCGACCATGATCGTGGCAGGTCTGGCTGATCTCAAGATGCGCATCGAAATCGAAGTCACTGCCTATCGACTTTCCTGAGGCACTCATGGAACCTAAACGAGAATTTCCCGCACCCAAAGTGCTGGGCTTTTTGGCGATCGCCCCCCTCCTGCTCACCTTCGCCCTCGGCGCGTGGCTCTGTAAAAGTGTCTTTACCCTTAGCAACTCGGCAGAGCTAGAAATCCTGTCGGGAGCAAATATTTTGGGAATCATCCTGCTAGGCATCGGCTTGCTGGCGGTGAAGGGGTTTCTTACTGTGCAGCCCAATCAAGCCGTCGTGCTGGTGTTTCTCGGCAGCTACGTGGGCACGGTGCGGCAAGAGGGATTTTGGTGGGTGAATCCGCTGGCGGCGCGGCGGTTTGTGTCGCTGCGGGTGCGAAATTTGAACAGCGATCGCCTCAAGGTCAACGATTCTGTCGGCAACCCGATCGAAATTGGCGCGGTGGTGGTGTGGCGCGTGGCCGATTCGTTTCAGGCAGTGTTTGACGTAGACAGCTACGAAAAGTTTGTCGATATCCAGAGCGAGACGGCGATTCGCACGCTGGCCATTCGCTATCCCTACGACGCTGGTGAGGCAGACACGCCCTCCCTCCGCAGCAGCCAGGACGAAGTGGCGATCGCCCTCCGTGAAGAGCTGCAAGCCCGCCTGCAAGTGGCCGGAGTCGAGGTGATCGAAAGCCGCTTATCTTACCTGGCCTACGCGCCCGAAATCGCCCAGGTCATGCTGCGCCGCCAGCAGGCCCAGGCCGTCGTCGCCGCCCGCCAGCAAATCATCGAAGGCGCGCTGGGCATGGTGGAGCTATCACTGCAACGCTTGAGCGAGGGCAACCTGATCGAACTCGACCCCGCCACCAAAGCCGCCCTGATTAACAACCTGCTCGTCGTCCTCACGTCCGAGCAAAACGTGCAGCCGATCATCGACACCAGGGTTTGAGGGGGCAGGGGTCGGGCTTCAGGGATCACAGGCTGGAGGCAGCAATTTGATTGAGAGTTAGCTTTTGCCGGCTTAGCTCTGGGCGATCGCTGGATTAACCAGGCCTCAACTGTAGCGCTTAAACAACGCTTAAATATTAAATATTAAATAGTGCTCAAATAAATAGTGCTCAAACAACGCTTAAATCTCTCCAATCTTTAGAACACCAGACTCAGCGCTGACCCTTGTTCAGTCTTCGTCACCTCAATGTGGGTCTGGAAGGCTTCCTTAAAACGGGGCATGTGGGTGACGGTGAGAATGCAGGCAAAATCGGGGGCGATCGCCTGGATCGCAGCTATTAGGCGATCGCAGCCTGCATCGTCCTGGGTGCCAAAGCCCTCATCCACGATCAGCATTTGCATCGCCGTGCCTGATCGTTGCGACAGCAGCCGCGCCAGCGCCAGTCGAATTGAGAAGTTCACACGGAAAGACTCGCCGCCGGAATAGGTTTCATAGGGTCGCGTGCCGTTGGCGTCGGCAATCAGGATATCCAGTGTGTCAATCAGTCCTTGGCCGCTGGACGCCTTGCCTTTGCGGCGGGCCCGCTGCGTCACAAACCGGATATGCAGTTGGTGGTTGCTCAGCCGCCCCAGAATTTGGTTTGCTTCGGTTTCGAGCTGCGGCAGCACGTTTTCGATCATCAGCGCCTGGATGCCGTTTTTGCCAAAGGCTTGAGCTAGCTCTTGATAGACCTGGCGCTGGCGCTGGAGCGCTTGCTGCTGAGTCAACAGATCTGCCTGCTGCTGTTCTAGGGCGATGAGCTGCTGCTGCTGCTGTTCTAGCCGTCCCAAGTTTGCCAGCCCCGCATCGAGCTGGGTGCGTCGCTGCTGAATTTGCTGCTCTAGCGTCAAGATAGCGGGAGCCGGATCAGCCGTAGACTCAATTTGCCCAACCAGCGTCCGGATGTCAGCGGTCAGCGTTTCTAGCAGGCGCGATCGCTCTTTCAGCAGCGCCGTCATCTCTTTTACCTGCTGCTGCACCTGGGGATACTGCTGCTGTGCCTGCTGAAGCTCCTGATGGCGCAACTGCCAGGTCTGGGCCAGCCTTAGCGCATTTCGCAGCGTGGTGTGGCGCTTCAGGTTATAGGCGATCGCCCCAATCTGCTGCTCCAAATCGCGAATCTGGCGTTGTAGCACCGATTGATTCATCAATTCCGCCCGCTGCTGTTGGACGGCGGCCAGTTGTGTTTCTAACTCTGGCTGCTGGTTAGCCAACTGCTGGAGCCGTTTGTGCGCTTGCTTTAGCTCGGCGTGCTTGATTTCTGCCCAGCGCCACCGATCGACCTCCCCCCGTGCCAGAGCGTGATTGCGATCGTCATATTGAAGCTGCGCCAGGGTTTCGTCCAGCAGCCGCAGCTCTTCGTGCAGGTCGGGGGCATAGTCGCCCGTTTGCAGCGATCGCTCCAGCGCCGCCTGATCTTGCCCAAGCTGTTGCAGCCGCGCTGCCACCGCTATGCTGTCCTGAACCTGCTGCTGGAGCTGCCCCCGCTGCTGCAATATCTCGCTATAGCTGGCCAGCTCTTTGTCCAGGTCGCGATACTCCTGCCGCAACACCTGAATCTCGCGCTCCGACACCGCTAGCTGTTCCCGAATCACCCAAAGCTGATCGTAAAGCTTCTGTTTTTCTGCCTGATGACGCTCCAGCACCACCGTCCAGTGATGTTCGTCTAGCGGGCGATCGCATAGGGGGCAGGGCGGAAACTCGGTCTGCGATTCGGTCTGCGATTTGGTCTGCGATATAGTTTGGGCCAAAGATTGATGCGCTAAATCCGTCTTGGGCGCATCTTTTAGGGCGGTGCGCTTTGTTCGGCTCCGCGATTTTTGGGAGGCTGTCGGAATGCTTGCCGTTGCAACTTCGGCGGGCAAAGCCGTCTGCGATTCTGTAGTAGAAGAAGTTTCAGCCGATTGTTGCCGCAGTAGCGCAATTTTGTTTTCCAGGTTAGTTACCTGCGCTTCCAGTTCGCGCTGCCGTTCCTGGAGGCGTTCCATAAACGTGCGCCGCTCCATTCCCTTTTCGCGCAGTTCTTGCTGATAGTGGCGACGGCTTTCCAGGTAATTGATGCGTTCCGTAATCGCAACAAGCGACTGATGAGTCTGAGTCTGCTGCCCTTGCTGCTGCTGTAGCTGATGTAAGGTCGTGCGATGTTCCTCAATGCGGGCCTGAATTCGCGCCTGAGCGCGATCGAGCGTGGCGCGGATCTGCTGCTGCCGCTGCACCAGCGGCGCAGCCTGAGCCTGAAGCTGGTCGAGCTGAGACAGTCGCTCGCGCGCGACCCGCAAATTTTCTAGCGCCGCGTCGATATCCGGCGATTTCACCAGGCTATGTTGCAGCTCTTGCACCTGCTGTTGCAGCGCGTCATGCTGCGCCTGAAGCCGCGACTGCTGCTCCTGTAAGCTAGCCAGTTGAGCGGTGAACTGCTGCTGGAGCTGGTCGCGCTGGGCGATCGCCGCCTGATGGGCATGAAACTTGGCGGACTGAATCTCCTCTTCGGTTTGCAGGCTGTGAAACTCGGTGTAGCCTGCGGTAATTTCGTCTGCCTTGGCCAGCGTTGTTTCGAGCGATCGCAACTGCTGCTGCGCCGCCGCCAAATCCTGCTGAAGCCGCTGGCAGTCTTCCCGCAGGCGCTGCTCTTGCTGCTGGTGTAGGTGTAGTTGCTGAGTCCAGGTGCGGCGCTGCTGCTGCACGGCTTGCAGTTGGTGGAGCGCGTCGGTGTCACTGGCTTGGTCTTGTCGCCAGGTGTCGAGCTGGGCCGTCAGCGCCTCACACTCCGCCGCCAGGGATGCGCCTGCCGCTAACTGCTGCGCCAGGGTTGCCAACGTCCGCTCTAGCACTTCGAGTTCGGCTTTGGCCTGGCGCGATCGCTCCCTGGCCGATTCGGCCGCCTCGTCATATTGATCCAGCTTGAGCAGGTCAGCGAGGATTTGCTTGCGCTCTCCTGGCCGCTTTAGCATAAACTCGTCTGCCCGTCCCTGACGCAGATAGGCCGAGTTGACAAAGGTTTCGTAATCCAGTCGCAGGTGTTGCAGAATGAGCTGCTGCGTCGCCCGCATTCCCCGTTCCGTCAGCGGTCGAAATCCGGTCGGCATTTCGAGCTGAAGCTCTAGGCTGCTCGTCTGCCCCCGTACCCGCGTCCGCAGCACCCGATAGGTCTGCTGGCGACAGATAAAGGTAAACTCCACCTGGACTTCGGTTTCGCCCTGATGAATCACGTCATCTTCGCTAGTGGCGCGGCTTTCGCCCCAAATTGCCCAGGCGATCGCCTCCAGCAGCGAAGACTTGCCCGCGCCGTTTTGCCCACAGACACACGCCACATGCAGCCCGCGAAAATCGAGTGCCGCCTGCCGATAGCTGAGAAAATTTTTGAGTTTTAATTGCAGCGGAATCATGAACTCATGCCC
>RFIF01000202.1 GCA_003695655.1 Cyanobacteria bacterium J069 | reverse complement strand
TTCTCGCCGTTGCTCAATGGTTAAGGCAGCATTTTTGTGGAGTTTCATCTGTCACACTAAAACTCTATATGCGTATGCTAACTTAATCTGTCATTACAAATAATCTCTAGATCGACATTTCCGTATCGAATTTGATAGCAGATCCAATTAAGTTGCTCCGCAATTTTTCGCACCGAGCCAAATGTTAAGTCTTGGAATTCAGTTTCATCGTCTATTTGAAGACGAGCATCTGCGATGTAAAGCCCGGTACCTTCCTGCACGAATAGGTTTGTAAGAGGGACTTGCTCTATAGAGCCATCTTTAAGATGGACAACAAATCTCCCTTGCTTTGCACCTGCTCCCTCGTATGCAGAGAAATAGACGTCCTGCCAAAGCTCAAGATCTTCAGAAGTTACTTCCTTCCAGAATAAATCTAGAGCATCCAGACTATTTCTTATAGCGCCCTGCCTCTTCTGCCCTCTATAATTCGCCAGCGCAATAATGACACCCAAAATAATAGATCCGTCTTTTATGACTGAGAATAAATGCGAAAGCTCAATTTGAATACTTATTGGAGAAACGTTCATATGTCTAGGGACTGAGCTTGGAGCTTTATTTCAAGATGATAGAGCTTGCTCAAGAAGCAATGTATTTGGGTCTTCTCTACGCAGTTTATCTTTGACACAAGAGGTTGGGTTTTATGCTCAATTAACCTTGTCGCACGATCGCATCCGCCACGCGGCACACATCCCGCATCTCGGCGACATCATGGACGCGCAGGATGTCGGCTCCGTGGGCGATCGCCATTGCACAAGCCGCCGCTGTGCCCCAGATGCGCTGCTGCGGGTCGGGCTGATTGAGGATGTGGCCGATGAAGCTTTTGCGGGACGGGCCGATCAGGATGGGGCAGCCGAGGGGCTTGAAAGCGGCGATGTGGCGCAATAGCTCCAGGCTCTGGGCGGCGGTTTTGGCGAAGCCGATGCCGGGGTCAATGGCGATGTGGGCGTGGGGAATGCCGTGGGCGATCGCCGCCTCGACGCGCCGCGCCAAAAAGTCGTAGACTTCCCGCACCACGTCCTGATAATTGGTCAACTGCTGCATGGTTTTGGGGGTGCCGCGAATGTGCATCAGCACAATGGGCACGCCGAGTTCTGCCACAGTAGGCAGCATGGCGGGGTCAAAGGTGGCTCCGGAGATGTCGTTGATCACATCGGCTCCGGCGGCGATCGCCGCTTTGGCCACCGCTGCTTTGGTCGTATCGACAGAAATCAGCGTGGCCAGCGGTGCGAGGCGGTTTGAACCCTGGCGGATGGCTTGAATCACCGGCATCACCCGGCGCAACTCTTCTTCTAGCGCCACGTCTTCCGCCTGGGGACGGGTCGATTGGCCGCCAATGTCCAGCAGGTCGGCTCCATCTTGCACCAGCCGATGCGCCTGCTGGAGCGCGGTATCTAGCTGGTCGAACTGGCCGCCGTCGCTAAAGCTGTCGGGCGTGACATTCAGCACGCCCATCAAATACGTGCGATTCGCGAAGCGATCCCTTCGGGAATCGCCCCAAATTAATTGGCGATCGCCAGAAAACTGCCACATCTCCACGCTGTTTGTTGTTCCTACTTTAAAGCTTGCGTATCTCTTGCGTTAAAACTTGTGATTCCTAGTCGAGAATACTGAGATTTCGGGCACTCTAAAATCAAGCTCAGAGAAATTTAGATTTGAATCCTGAGTAAACTCTGGCATGTATTGACCGTACTTGTACTGAAAACCTGCCTGAGCAAACCTGCCTAGGCGAACCTGCCTGAGTAAACCTGCCTGAGCCGCAATCAGCCGATTGGCAAAGCTAGATGCATGAGACTCGTGATGGAGCTGAGCCAGCATTCTGCCCAATCAGGAGTCCCCGTCACTCTACCGCCCCGATTCCTGTACCTGCCCCCAGCACTTTCTCCAGTCATCTACCCCGTCCCAGCCAAACTAGACGCATCAACCTTGACCCATTGCTCCTCCTAATCTCGATTTTCCGAGCGAATCAGGGAACTAAGAAATAGACCCGTAAGGCAGGCAACGGCCAGCCAGCGCCACCAAACCACAGCCACCAAACCACAGCCACTAGAACATTAGCCACTAGAACATTAGGTTTAGCATCTTGAGCCTTAAAGCGTGCCTGCGGCTGTCCTCACGAGGTCAGCATCTTGCACGCATCTTGCACGCATTATGGGTGGACTTGTGGGTGGACTATCCGGGGGCGATTCAGTGTGGACTATCAGTACAACCTGTCTCAGCTAGACCCTGATGATAGGTCTAGTCCTGACCCCTGACCCCTAACCCCTGACCCCTAATCCCTAAATCAGTACGCACCAGAGAGCATGGATATGGAGAAACTTGGGCAAAAACGCACGACCGAGCGGATTAATCTAGCAGCGCTGCTGCTGATTTTTATCCTGCCCTTTGCCGTGGTGGTCTACCAATTGGTGGCGGAGGTCAACGAGCGCAGCAACTTTGCCCAATCGGAAATTTTTGGCAATGCTTATTTGCGGCCGCTGGAGCAGTTGATGCTGGATGTGCCGCAGGGCAAACTGCTGGCACAGCGGACAGCGCAAGAGGTGGCCCAGCAAGACGCCTCGCCAGCGGCGCTGATGCAGCAGCAGACCGCGATCGCCCTCGACTTGGTGCGTCTGCAAGCCGTGGAGCAGCAGTTTGGGCGACGCCTGCAAACCGCTGAGCGCTACCAGGCGTTGGTGCAAAGCTGGGCCGCTTTGGACGCTGGGCTGGATGCGACGGATGGGCCGCCTGCCGCTGCTGAGGTGCAGGCTCGATATGCCCAGCTAATTGCCCAGATTCACAGGCTGATTGCTCAAGTAGGCGATCGCTCGAACCTGATTCTCGACCCCGATCTCGACAGCTATTATTTGATGGATCTGGTGTTGCTGAAGCTGCCCGATGCGCAAAGCGTGATCGCAGAGGTGCGCCAGCTTGGGGAAGCCGTTGTGCAGCGGCGATCGCTCTCTCCTGAAGACAAGGGCCGCTTGATGGTGCTAATGGGGTTGCTGCCAGAGAAGGTGAGCGACAGCCGTACCAGTTTGGAAGTGGCATTTCAGCAAAATGCGACGCTCCGGCCGGCACTAGATGCCGCAATGCAGGTGCTCACCGCCAAAACAGACAGATTTGTCGCCGTGCTCAAAGAGGCGATCGCCCAGTCCAAGACGGTGCAGGTGCAGCCGAATGCCTATGACCCCGCTGCCTACGATGCCGCTGCCACCGATCTGCTCGCCGCCAGCCACACGCTCTGGCAGCAAACGTCCGGCCAGCTTGACGAGTTGCTCAATCGGCGGATGCAAACCTTTGCCCGCAAGGTTTACACGATTGAAGTCTTTGCGCTGCTGGTGTTGGGGGCGGTGTTCTATGGGTTTGTGTCGTTTGTTCGCAATCTGATTAGCCAGCGGCGATCGCAGCAGCGCCTATCTGCCCAGTACGCCCTCACGCGCACACTCTCTGAGGCAACCACGCTGGAGGAATCAGCTCCCCACATTCTCCAGGCAATTTGCGAAAGCTTTCGCTGGGATGTGGGCGAACTGCGCCGCCTCGACCCGGCAACCGAAACGCTGGTCTACATGGCGGGCTGGCAGCATCCGGAGCTAGACGCGACCCAGCTTGATTCCGATTCGTGGCAACGCCCCTTTGGCAAGAGCGAAGGGATGCTGGGTCAAGTCGCCACCAGCCAAGAACCCGTCTGGCTGGCAGACATCAGCCACGATGAGCGGTTTATCCGCAAGTCCACCCTGCAAGCGCTGGGACTACGAGGCTGTCTGGGGTTCCCCATTCTGAATGGGGAGCATGTGCTGGGCGTGATGTCTTTCTTTAGCCGCGATGTGCAAAAGCCCGACGCCGATCTGCTCAAGGTGATGACCACCATTGGCAGCCAGGTGGGGCAGTTTATCCAAATCAAACTGTCGGAAGAGGCGCTGCGCCAGAGCGAAGAACTCCAGCGGATGGCGCTCAATGCTGCCAAGATGGGCGCGTGGGATTGGGATATCACCACTGGGGCGGAACATTGGTCTGCCGAGGCGGAGCAAATCTTTGGGCTAGAGCCGGGGCACTTTACCCAGACCTATAGTGACTTCTTTGAGTTTGTGCACCCCGACGATCGCGACAAGGTGAATGAAGCCCAGGCGCGATCGCTCCAAGATGGCGCAGACTACGCGCCGGAATATCGCATTATTCTGCGCGACGGCAGCCTGCGGTGGATTACTAGCCGCGGTCGGGTGTTGCGCGATGCCAACGGCAACCCGACGCGGCTGGTCGGCGTGACGATGGACATCACTGAGCGCAAGCAGGCGGAGCTGGCCCTGGCCGACAGCGAGCGCCGCCTGCGCACGGCCGAAGAAAAATACCGCAGTATCTTTGAAAACGCCGTCACGGGGATTTTTCAAACCACAGCGGACGGCCAATATCTCAGTGCCAACCCGGCGCTGGCGAAGATTTATGGCTATGACTCAGTAGACGCGCTGATGACCGCCTTGCAGGATATTGAGCATCAGCTCTATGTAGACCCGACGCGCCGCCAAGATTTTGTGGATCAGATGACGGCCCACGGGGTGGTGGCCGATTTTGAGTCGCAGGTCTATCGCTACGATGGGGAGATCATCTGGATCTCTGAAAATGCGATCGCCGTCCGCGACGACCAGGGCAAGCTGCTCTATTACGAAGGCACGGTCGAAGACATTACCAACCGCAGACAGTCCGAAGAAGCGCTCAAGCGCCAACTCGCGGCGATCGAAGCATCGGCCACGGGTATCGGCATCCTCAGTGCCGCTGGCGAGTTTCTGTATCTCAACAGCGCTCACGCCACGATTTATGGTTACGACGACCCCGCTGAGCTGATTGGCAAATCCTGGGGCATTCTCTACAGTCCTGCTGAGCTAGAGCGCTTCCAGCGAGAGGTAATGCCAGAGTTCGCGTGTACGGGGCAGTGGCGCGGGGAAGCAGTGGGCACGCGCAAAGACGGCAGCACCTATCCACAGGAAGTATTTCTGGCAGCACTCGACGACGGCGGACTCGTCTGCATTGTGCAAGACATCAGCGCCCGCTACCAGGCGGATGCAGCCCTGCGGGAGCGCGAGGCCCGCTTTAGCTCTCTGGTGAATAATATTCCCGGTGTGGTCTATCGCTGCGCTTGCGATGAGCAGTGGACGATGGAGTATATCAGCGACCCGATTCGCGATCTGACGGGCTATGAGCCAGCCGATTTCATTGCCAATCAGCGCCTCAGCTTCAACGACCTGGTGCCGCCGGAATACCAGCCAATCCTTGCTCAGGCGGTGGAACAGGCGATCGCCGAACGCCGTCCCTATAAGCTGGAATATCCGATTTGCCACGCCGACGGCAGCCTCCGCTGGGTCTACGAAAAAGGGCAGGGCGTGTTTGAAGGCGACACGATGCAGTGCCTTGACGGGGTGCTGTTTGACATTACCGAGCGCAAGCAAACGGAGGAGCGCCTGCGCCTGCTGGAATCGGTGGTGGTAAACACGAACGATGCGGTCATGATTATGGAGGTGGGCGACCCAGCCAATCTGAAAATCGTGTATGTCAATGAAGCCTTTGCCCACATGACGGGCTACGCGCCAGAGGAGGTCATCGGCAAAAATCCGGCCATGTTCCAGGGGGCTGACACCAACGCCGAAGAGGTGGCGCGGGTGCGGGCTGATCTGGCTCAGTGGAAATCGGTGCAGATGGAGCTGATCAACTATCGCAAGGATGGCTCCGAATTTTGGGTCGAAATTGAGATGGTGGCGATCGCCAATCAGGTCGGAGAATACACCCACTGGATTTCGGTGCAGCGCGACATCAGCGATCGCAAGGCGGCCGAAGACGCCCTCCGCAAAGGCAAAGCCGCCGCCGAAGACGCCAACCGCGCCAAGAGCCAGTTCCTCGCCAACATGAGCCACGAACTGCGCACCCCGCTCAACGCCATCATTGGCTACAGCGAAATGCTCCAAGAAGACGCCCACGACTTTGGCTATGGCGACATCGTACCCGATCTGGAAAAAATTCGCGGCGCGGGTCAGCACCTGCTGGCGCTGATCAACGACATCCTTGATATTTCTAAGATCGAGGCCGGGCGCATGGAGCTATATCTGGAAACTTTCGAGCCAGATCTGCTGCTGCTAGACGTGCAGGCCACCATCGAGCCGCTGATGTCCAAAAATCACAACACCTTTGTCATCCACTGCCCCGACGACCTGGGCACGATGCACGCCGACCTGACCAAAGTGCGCCAGTCGCTGTTCAACCTGCTCAGCAACGCCGCCAAATTCACCGAAAATGGCACCGTCACCCTCACGGTCGAAAAGCGCGAAGTCTATAGCGCTGTCAGACCCGACCCAGCCGCCCCATTTATTCACCAGCCCACATCCTTTATCCTGTTCCAAGTCTCCGACACGGGCATCGGCATGACTATCGAGCAAATGGCCAAGGTGTTCCAAGCCTTTACGCAGGCAGACGCCTCAACGACGCGCAAATATGGCGGCACGGGGCTGGGGCTGGCCATCAGCCGTCGCTTCTGCCAGATGATGGGCGGTGATATTACGGTGTCGAGTGAGGTCGGCCAGGGCAGCACCTTTACCATCTGGCTGCCCGTCAACGTGGCTGATCCCAAGCTGACCGATGCCCTGCCCGCTCCCGCCGCCTTTGCCGGAAACGCTCTGAATGGCGATCGCCCCAGCAGCGAGCCTGGCAGCCAAAAAACCGTGCTGGTGATCGACGACGACCCCGCCGTGCGCGACTTGGTGCAGCGCTACCTCACCAAAGTCGGCTTTCGCGTGGAGACGGCGGCCAACGGCGAAGAGGGCATGAAACTGGCCCGCCAGATGCGCCCCGATGCCATCACGCTGGACGTGCTGATGCCCGACATGAACGGCTGGAGCGTGCTGTCGGCGTTCAAAGCAGACCCCGAACTGGCAGAAATTCCCGTCGTCGTGATGACGATTGTGGACGACAAAAACCGGGGGTTTGCGCTGGGCGCAGCCGACTATCTCACCAAGCCCATTGACTATCAGCGGCTCACCCACCTGCTGCAAAAATTCCAGCCCCATCGCCTCCTGCAAGAGTCCGAGCATCGTCGCGTCCTGGTGGTAGAAGACGATCCCGACATTCGACAGATGTTTCGGCGAATGCTGGAGCGGGAATACTGGCAGGTAGCCGAGGCGGAAAATGGGCGCTTAGGTCTGGATGCCCTTTGCCAGCAGCAGCCTGACCTGATCTTGCTGGATCTGATGATGCCGGAGATGGATGGCTTTCAGTTCATTGCCGCCGTGCGAGAACGGCCTGAATGGCGATCGCTCCCCATTGTCGTCGTCACCGCCCTCGACCTCACCCCCGCCGACCATCTGCGGCTCAACGGCTACGTGGAGCAAATCTTGCAAAAGGGAACCTACGGACGCGACGAATTGCTACATGAAGTGCATGATCTAGTGCTCACCTGCATTCGCCACCGTCCCGCTGGGGTTGGGGAGGTTTCTGCATGAAACTAGGCTGGGGGTCGGTACTGGTCATAGATGATGAAGAGGTGACGCGGCTGCTGGTCTCGCGCCATCTGAAGCAGCAGGTTAAAGCCGTCACCACAGCAGACAGCGGGCAGGCGGGCCTCGATCTGCTCCAGGCGCAGCCGTTCGATTTGGTGCTGCTAGACATCATCATGCCGGGACTCAGCGGCGTACAGACCCTCGAGAAAATCAAGTCTGATCCGGTGCTGCAAGCCATTCCGGTGATCATGATTTCGGCGGCCGACGACCTGGATAGCGTGGTGCGCTGCATCGAGCTGGGAGCCGAAGATTATTTGCTTAAGCCGCTCAACCCAGTGCTGCTAAAGGCACGGGCGGGAGCCTGTCTAGAGCGAAAATGGCTGCGCGATCAGGAACAGTCCTACCTGCGCCAGCTCCAGTCGGAAAAAGACCTGGCCGAAGCGGCAAATCGCGCCAAAAGCGTGTTTTTGGCCAATATGAGCCATGAGCTGCGCACTCCCCTCAACGCCATCATTGGCTACAGCGAAATCTTGCAGGAAGACGCGCAGGCCGAAGGCAGCGCCCAGCTCGTTCCCGACCTCAAAAAAATCTGTACCTCTGGGCAGCATTTGCTGGGTATTGTGAACGACATCCTGGATATCTCGGCGCTGGAGGCGGGCACGGTTTCTTTGGAGCTGGAAACCGTCATGCTGAATCCGCTACTGCAAGAGGTGGTGAATACGGTGCGACCGCTGGTGCTCGAACACGGCAACACACTCCAGGTGCAATGCTCCGACCATCTGGGCACGATTTACAGCGACTTATCTAAGGTGCGACAAATTTTGGTCAACCTGCTGAGCAATGCGGCCAAGTTTACCGAGAAAGGC
>RFIF01000201.1 GCA_003695655.1 Cyanobacteria bacterium J069 | reverse complement strand
TTCTCGCCGTTGCTCAATGGTTAAGGCAGCATTTTTGTGGAGTTTCATCTGTCACACTAAAACTCTATATGCGTATGCTAACTTAATCTGTCATTACAAGTAGCCGCTAGCGATCGCCCCCGCGCCGCATCATCCCAGCATCGACGGCAGCACAAACGCCAGACCAATCAGCAGAATAGAAAAGAACAGATTCCAGAAGCGGTGGTAGCTGCGAACCGTCCACTTGGCGGGGCAATCCAGACGAATCAGATCCACCCACGGCATCATGCCGCGCCGAAACCAGCCCAGCGTGTGTACCGACTGATGAACAAAAGCATCCGCCTGGCTCATGCCAAACAAGAGATTGCCGATCGGCCCAAACCGCGATGCATAGCGCAGCATAATCATTCCCGTCTGGTCTTTCATCTGTAGCTCCGAGCCAAAGGCGTAGCCCGCGTCACCTTTGCCGATGATTTCCCCACTCAGCTTCACCGGGCGACCCCGCAGCGGGCTGGCATAGGGGTCAGACATCAGCGCCAGCACGTCCATCGCGGGGGCCCGCTTAAAGTCGGGATACATGACAAACGTTTTGAGCAAAATGCCGATGCCGCCGCCCAGCAGCGCCGGAGAAACGATCGCCCCCCAGCCTGCTGCGCCGCTGCGATAGAGGGCGATCGCCATCAGCACACCCAGCCCCAAGCCGATCCAGTCTGCCCAATACAGCAGCACATCCATCACAAAGTTGCCATAGAGTCGCGTTTTGTTCAGCCCGCGCCCTTCGCGCACCACCTGCGCCATGTCGAATTCTGCACCCAGCCCTAGCTGCTCGGCGTAGGTGCTGAGGGCGCGGATGCGCTTGCCCGTTAGCGGGTGGGTGGAATTCAGCTCCATCCAGGCCGCCCACGGGTTGAACATATCCCACAAAAAGACGCGCCCCACCTGCACCGGGCTGGCGGCGACGCGGTAGGCAGTACCTGTAAACCCGGCGGCGCGGCTGTCGGCAATACCCAGCGTGCGCGTGCCTTGCAGCACCTTGCTTGGCTGCTCCTGGCGATCGCCCTCTTCCATAATCCCGTAGGCAATCTTCACCAGCGCCCGCGACAGCCCGTTCGGGTTACCCGTTACCTCGGCGGCAAAGTGGTCAGCGTAATATTCCCGTGTGCGCGACAGATACAGCACCAGATATTCGCCCACCAGGTAGAACAGGTAGGCGGCGATCGCCACACCCCGCGCCCCGGCTTTAAATCGGCGAGCAAAGTCGCTGTCGCCCAGCCAGTCCTGCGCCTCCCGCAGATAGACATATAAGAGATACGTGATCTGCACCAGCGTCGCCGCCAGCGTCATCACGGCAAAATCCCAATGCACGATATGTCCCAACTCATGGGCATAGACGGTCGCCACTTCATCGTCATCTAAATACTTAAACAAGCCCTGACTGACTACCAGCCGCGCCGTATTAGGCAGCGAGCCATAGGTAAAGGCGGTGGGATTGTCGTCGGGAATCAGGCCCAGGCGCGGTTCAGTAATCCGCTGCTGCTGGCAAACGGTACGAATCACCCGACCCGCCTCCGGGCTGCGTCGCTCCACTTCATATAAAGAAATCCAGCGCGTGCCGTAGAGCCAGCCCTGCACCAGATCCATGATCAGCGGCGACAGGAAAAAGATAATGGCGTTGAACAGCAGCGTTACCACCAAAGCAATTCCCAAACCCGCCGTCGGATTCTCGCTTTCATGCATCAGCAGCAGCGCCATACACAGCACAAACACCATGCCAAACAGCAGCGTAATCGTGACGCCGGAAGCCAGCGCTAGACTGGCCGCCACGCCTTTCATCGCCAGGGCAACGCCGCCTCGCGGGGCCCGATTTTTGGCAGCGCTCAGGGTGGGGACTGGGGATTTGGGATTTTGAGAGTTGGGATGCTGAGAGTTGGGATGCTTAGAGTTGGGATGCTGAGAGTTGGGATTTGGGATGGGGGAGTCAGTGGGGGCGGCTTCGATCTGGGTCACGTCTGGCTCTGCCTCTGGGGCCAGGGTGTTGAGATATTGGCGGGCCCAGAGCTGCACAAATTCTTTTTCGTGGCTAAGCAGGCTGCGACAGAGGGCGATCGCCGGTTCTGTTTGCCCGTTACCGTTGTAGGCCTTTACCAGCCACATTTGCGCCTGGGCAAAGTCTTTGTGATGTGGGTCGGCGTGGCGACAGTAAACCTCCAGATGTTCAACTGCTTCGGTAAATCGCTTGGTTTTCAGCGCTCGGTTGCCCTGGTTGAACCGATCGAGGGCTTCATCGGCGCTGAGCTTGGGGAGATCGGCGACGGGTGCAGGTTCAGCGGGTGCGGCGGCGGGTGCAGGTGCGGCGGGTGCAGCCGCGAGCGTCGGCAGCAAGTTTTGGGCCCAGGCTTGCACGGAGGGCGGGGCGTCGGCGCAGAGCTGCTGACAGAGGGCGATCGCTCGCTCAGATTGCCCATCGTCAAAATAAGCGCGCACCAGCCACATCTGCGCTTGAAAATAGGTTTTGGACTGAGGCTCTGCGGTCAAACAGCAAGACTCTAGCGCCTGGATTGCGGCATCACAGCGTTGCTGCTTAACTGCTTGAATACCCGATAGCAAAAGGTCTTCGGCCGTCATCACTCGTGCTCCTCGAAAGATGGATGAGGGATCAAATCCAATCGGTCAAACTCAATCAGATATTTCCAGGATTCCCAGAATTGGCTTTGAGCTAATTTCCAAACCACAAAGCGCTGCATCCGCATAAATTCCGCATAAACAGAGTTGCCAGAGTTGACACCAGAGTTAAAAATGGTGAACCTGAGAGCAGCGCCAGGCTGAACAATGGTGAAACTAAGCCGCGAAGCGGGCAGCAGGCGTAGCATCCTGATCAGCCAGCCCCGCCAAACATCACGCCGCCAATCGGCTCAACAGGGGTCAGTCCACCCGACGACATGAAGCCGCGCTTCATCCTTCTTCAACGCCGCCAATCCGTTTCCCGGAGAGGAGTCCAATCCTTACGCCTCACCGGACTAACCCGAATGGAGGATGCTGAATCCCAGCAATCCAGTTACATTACATAACCATTCCTGCGATACATTAATTAATAATTAAAGCCGTCAAGGAATTTCCTGAGAGTAGCGATGGAAAGGTTGAATTAAACACCTTTTAGTCATTTTTCGGCTGAGATAGCTAAATTTTCGAGTTTGGGCGGGTCGCAAGCCGCACTTGCAGTTGGTTGTATTTCTGATCAGGCTTCCGGAAATATTTCCGGAGATATTTGCGGAAATATTTTTGGACATGCTCCCGACCATATATTTCTGACCCGTTGGTATTGGCTTACTTCTCTAGGTTTCAACATGAAGGTGAAGGTGTTGCGCAGGGGTTCGCTCTTTAGTGCCGCGCTGCTGGTGTCGGTAGTGGCTGGGGCCTGTCAGGGCGGCCCGCCGGGAATGCAGGGCGGCCCGCCGCCGATGCCCGTCGAGTTGCAGACGGTGCAGCCCAGTACGGTGCTAGACAGCTCGGAGTTTGTCGGAGCGCTAGAGGCCGAAGACCGGGTGGTGCTGCGTCCAGAGATTGATGGGCGGGTCGTGCAGATTTTTGTGCGTCCGGGTGATGTAGTGCAGGCCAGAACGCCGATTGTGCAGCTTCGGGCCGATCGCAGCCGCGCCGAGGTGAGTGGGGCGATCGCCGATTTGGAAGCCGCTCAGTCTGCCCGGGGCACAGCCCTGGCTCGCCTGCGGGCGGCTGAGGCTGAAGTCGTGCGAGCAACTGCCGATGTCAATTTAGCGGAAGTGGACTACCGACGGACAGAGTCTTTGGTGACGGCAGGTGCTGTATCTCGACAGGAGCTAGACCGGGCGCGCAACAACCGAGATACGGCGATCGCCACTCGTCGCGCCGCTGAGGAAAACGTGCGTGCTGCCCAAGCTTCTTTGCAGGAAGCCGAGTCGCAAATTGGGCGGGCCCAGGC
>RFIF01000200.1 GCA_003695655.1 Cyanobacteria bacterium J069 | reverse complement strand
GTGTTGAGCCGGGGGACGGCATCTGTGAGGGCAGTCGTGAAAATGCGGCCGCCGCCAGTGGTGCTGTTGGTGCTGGTGCTGCGCCCGTTGCCGTCGAGGGTGGTTAGGGTGACGACTTGACGATTGCCTTTGTTGGGCGGGGCAAAGGTGAACCGCAGCGTCAGGTCAGGGCGCGGGACGGGTGCGCCGTTTACATTGGCAACCCGCGCAATCTTAATGTCGTACTGGGCGTTGCTGCTGAAGTAGTATTGCTGGCGGGCAAGCGATCGCGGGTTGGTGTTGAGCACCAGCACTAGATCGCCGGCCCGTGCCGCCGAGTTTTGATCAATTTCGCGAAAGACGTAAAGATCGGTCAGGCTGAGGGCGCGACTGCGAACGTCGATATCGCCATCATCATGGTCAGACGCTTGGAGCGGTGCAGGCTGAATGCTGCTGGTGAGTCCCAATGCCGCTACGGAAACCAGCCCAGCCATCGCGCTAAGGGCGATCGCCTGCTTGAATGCAGAACGGTGGGGGATAAGCCGCTGCCAAAAGGTACGAACCGCAGTCTTGGATTCTGATTCCGACTTTGATTCCATTGTTAAATAACTCCTAATGTGCCTAGAGCCAGGCTGTTAAGGAAGCCCATCCGGGGGAAGGGAATGGTGCTCTAGACACAACTACGGCGAGAATCTCTCAATGGATCTGACGACGGAAAAATTAGTAGACAAGAAACCGCTGATTGCCTGACAAAACCTTTGTCTATGGCGGTTGAAACCGCCGCTGAAAGAGCAAAGTCGGCGCAGTCCAACTCTAGACTTGATTTTTTCACCTGCAACGGTGGGCTTTACCCCAGTAGGTGCCGCTTCTAGCCGCCCGCATCGATTGTTTTGTCAGTTAATCAGGTTAGGCCGTTGCTAAACCACTTGTTCAGATCACGCTGGCCGAAACTTTTGCCGCCTTCAGCATGTGATACGTGATCAGCAGTTGGGTGATGGCCAGCGGATAGCTTTGCAGCGTCTCTCCCGTCGTGCCAACTAGCTTACCAATGCCGGGATTACCTTCCAGGCTGCAAAACTGCCCCAGATACGGCACTTCTTGGCAAAGGCTGCGCTCCAGATCGCGTACCTGTTCGGCCGTTGCGTGGGCGTCGATCTCCATTACATCCACAGGCTTGCCCATGTCACGGTCTAGCTCTAGCCGCACTGCACCGCCCGGATGCTTGCCATCCCCATTAATAATGCTGCTGAAGTCGGGGTGGGGAATGGTTGGTCGCAGTACCAGGCGCACCGCTAACAGCAATTCATCCTGGGTCAGATTGTCACTGGGAGGATAGAAGCTCACCACCACATCTGCCCACTGCCGCTGGGGTCGAATAAAGGCTTCAGAATCGGATTCGCGCTTGTGAATTTGCTCCATCACCTCTTCGCGGGTATAGCCCCGCTTGCGCGTGTCTCGGTTCACTTTCCAGGTGTGGCGCAGGTCTTCGGGTGGAGCCAGATACACCTTTACGTCATAGCTGTCGCGCATCCCCCGCGTCGCGTAGCCCAAGAGTCCTTCCACAATGACAAATCGCTTAGGCTGGATATATTCTGGCGGGTCGAACATGCCGCTCGTGTGGTTATAGATCGGCTTGAGAATGGGTTGGCCAGTACGCAACAAAGACAGATGCTGCTGAATAATATCGAGATAGTTGCAGTCTGGATGCAGAGCCGAAATTCCTCGCTCGGCGCGCTGCTTGCGGTCATAGCGGTGATAGTCGTCTGTACAAATGATCGTGACTTCATCCTCACCCAGCACCTGTGCAATCCCACGGGTCAAGGTCGTTTTTCCGGCGGCGCTATCGCCAACAATGCCAAGAATAATCGGTCGGTTGGACATAGAGCCTCCTAAAAGCGCAACACGCCAGCCCCACCAACGCCTTGCGCGAGTGCCTGAAGCTGGGCGATCGAGTTCAACGAATAGCCCCAATTATTAAGGGCAGCGGTACTCAATGCAAGGTTTCGGGGGAGACAGGTAAGATTTTGCAACGTTCTGGTTGGCCCGTCAGCGGCTGCTTAAAGTGAATCAAGCTGAAAGTGAGTTACCCCGCCTCATATTTGCGGTTGACCGCAACCGGGCGCTGCAATGCTGCTCCTAAAACCTGGTGGTGCTTGATTGCTAAACACACCAAAAATCTGCCATGCCTCACCTGCCATGCCTCAAAGTATTGTCCGCAGCATGAAGTGCCCGCAGCATGAAGTCCCTACGGCATGACGCACTAAAAATCAGGATGCCCCGTCGTCTGGGAAATCCAGCAGTTTAAGCTTGCAATTCTCTACATTTTTTGCGATGAGATTCTGCTGCCCTTTTTGGGGTACATCTCGCACGGGCTTCACACGCATTTCGCGTTTATTGCGCGCCCATTTTGCGCCCATGAGGGGCAAGCCTCATGCACAGTTCTGTGCCACGAATTTCTGCGCTACGAATTTCTGCGCTACGAATTACAGCATGGACATCAGCAAGCGGGCGATCGCCCAACCATCGCCGCATTGTCCAAACCAAGAATCTATTGCCAGAATCTATTGCCAGAATCTATTGCCAGAATCTATGCAAGCCGAGCGACCTCTTTAAACCCAGCAACCCAGAGGACGCACCGTTACTAAGCTTGCTTTTTGCGACCGCGAGTCGAAGTCGTAGAGGTAGTTTTGGTCTTAGGAGAGGTGGTGCGCGGCGTCTTGGCTTTGGCAGCAGTGGTGCTACGGGTGCTGGTGGTGCGCGGTCCCCGTTTCTTGGGAGTGGCAGCAGGTGGCGCTTCTTCGATCGCCGGAGTGGCTTCTGGCAGGGCCGCAGCGGCTTCGGTCACAGCATTGTTTTGAACGGTCGTGCGACGACGGCGGGTTTTGCCCGTGGTGGTTGTCTTGTCTTTCTTGGTGGAGGCCAGATAGCGCTTCAAGGAAGAAACGCTGATCTTAATGTTCTTGTCGGCCAGCAGCGAGGCGATTTCTTCGTGGCTATAGCCACGATCTAACGCAGTCGAGATCGAGTCTTGCAGCAGATCGATCGCCTCTCTCAGCGACCAAACTTCTTTGGGTTTTTCGGGGAGTTGATCGAGCAGGTTAGTGGCTTGTTCAATCGAAGTTTGCTGAACCAAGACGGTTCCGGGCAGGCGTTTTTTGGTGGTCGTCATAGTGGTTGGGGATGGTTAATTGTGGGTCGATGAGTGAGTCATTCCTGCGGTCGATCGATCGGTCAGAACAGATTCATAGGTCTATTCGTGCGGCAGCCGATCGCAAGTGACAAAGTAGATAACTTAGTGTATCCAAAAGAGAACGATTTCTATCAATATTTCTCACAGGATCTTGATTTTTTTGTGACCCGTCGGTTGAGGTGCCCCGCTTTTCAGTGAGTCTGAACTCGGTTTTTGCTGACCCCCGACCGTGTCGCAGTCAATTCACAAACCCTGATTAACGTACTCGATTGCTGTTCATCAAAGCGTTCAGAGCGGTGGTCGTCTGTTTATCTCTTTTGCTTCTTGCGTTTTGGCGGGGTGCCAGATGGAGCAGACTCGGCGCTTGAGTTGGCGGCGGCAACAGGGGCTAAAGGACGGTCTGCCTCGACATCCTGGGACGCCAGAGGGGACTGGAGCGATCGCGGCGTTTCGTCGAGCAGATAGGCAATGACGTTTTCGACAGAACGCTGGGCGGCATTTGTCGGGGGACTGGGAGATGAGGGGGGGGAAGTTAGCGCCGCCGCAGATCGGGCGGGCGATCGCTCCTGTTTAGGGTTCGACCTGTCCGACCGCAACGCTTTTAATTGGGCAGACGGTGTCTGAGGAAGCGGGCGCTCTGCCTGCTTGAGCCGGGTGAGATAGTAGCGCAGCGACGGGGCAGAAATAGGAATACCTGCTTCGTTTAGCAGCCCAGCAATATCTTCCCGGCTATAGCCTTTGTCGAGAGCGGCGTGAATGGCGTCCTGAAGCAGGGCGATCGCCTCTCGCACTGAGCATTCTGGGGGCTTGTCGGGGAGTTGTGACAACACTCGGCCCGCCCGCTGGAGCGATCGCTGGGGCACGGTCGGCGCTGCGACACTGGATGCAGGAGATTTGCGGGCTGGCTTCGCTTTTCGGGGCACGCAGAAATCAGGATGGGTGAGGGGAGAAACTGCCCCTTAGATTAACGCTGAATTCTGAAATTGTGAGAATTTAAAAGAGCTTTATTTGCAATTCTCAATGTTCAGTGTTGAAAAATATTCAGTGCAAAAGCTTACCGTTCAGCGGTGCTGCATTTGAGGCTACGTTGAGAACAGATCGAGGAATCGAGTTATGACCTGGATTCTGATTGCCAGTGCGCTGGCAGTTTACGTCGCGTGGAATCTGGGCGCGAACGATGTGGCGAACTCGATGGGAACGTCGGTGGGGTCGGGCGCAATCTCGCTGCGGCAGGCGCTGGCGATCGCCGGAGTGCTGGAATTTGCAGGAGCGGTGCTGCTTGGGCGGCGCGTGGTGGGAACGCTGGCGTCGGGTGTGGTCAATCCCGACCGATTCATTGAGACACCCACGACGCTGCTGATCGGCATGGTGTCGGTGCTGCTGACCTGCGGGCTGTGGCTTAGCCTGGCGACGCGCCTCAGCCTACCCGTGGCCTCGTCTCATGCAGTGGTGGGGGCGATCGCCGGGTTTGGTTGGACGGCATCCGGTTTCTATGCCGTCCACTGGTCACTGCTTGGTCAAATTTCGCTCACTTGGCTGGTCACGCCCCTGGTCAGCGGCGCAATCGCTGCCGGGTTCTACAGCTTGCTGCGGCGATGGATTTTGCAATCCGCACTGCCGCTCCAGCAAGCGTACGAGTGGCTACCCTGGTTGAGCCTGCTGCTGGTGAGCGTGTTTGGGCTAATCGTGCTGCCTGCGCTGCAACCTGCCTTTGCTATTAACAATACGCTGCCGCCCCATACGGTGGCGCTGGCAGTCGGCGCGATCGCCACAGTGGGAATTGCCGTCATGGCATCGCGTCCGGTGCCATCTATGATGACCAATCCGGGCGGGGCGATCGATACAGCAGAAGCTGCGATCGCCAAATTTGCCAACCCCGTCGAGCAAATCCTGGCCCGCTTTCAACTGCTCAGCGCCTGCTTTGTCGCCTTTGCCCACGGGTCAAACGATGTCGGCAATGCCGTTGCGCCGTTGACAACCATTGTGAATCTCACACAGCCCGGCTCTGCTGAGGGCGATGTGCTGCCGCTGTGGATCTTGCTGCTGGGCGCGGCGGGCATCGTCGGCGGGTTGGCGGTGTGGGGCGGCCGCGTCATTGCCACCATCGGCGAAGGCATTCTCACATTGCAACCCAGCAGCGGCTTTTGTGCCGAACTGGCCACCGCCGCCACAGTGCTGATGGCCTCGCGCGCCGGCCTGCCCGTTTCCACCTCCCACGCGCTGGTAGGAGCCGTCGTAGGCATTGGACTGTCGCAGCGCAGCGCCGTCGTTCATTGGGGCGTAGTGCACCAGATCGGGCTGGCCTGGGTGGGCACGATTCCGCTTTGCGGCGGACTGTCAGCCCTAATTTTTGTAGGACTGAGGTGGTTGGAAGGATGAGGGATGAGAAATGAATAGGGTTTCAGAAATGAAGCACTAGTCATGAAGCGCTCGATCCAATACACAACCAGCAGTCTAGCCGCTTTTTTTCGTTTTTCGTTTTTCGTTCTTCAGTTTTCGTTCTTTATCCTTTCCTACTCACCAGGATAAAAATCAGGGAAATCGTCTAACCCCCCCAACAAGTAGTCTGGAAACAAATTGGGAATAGAGCCGGGGCGGGCATCTGGAGATTCGAGCGGCGTTAGCTCAGTTGGGGGGCGATCGGTGCTCCAGGCCCACCAAGCCGTGTTGCAAGAGCAGTGATAGAACTCCTGCCATTTGCGGCGGTGGTCGTGAGTAAAGACGGGCGATCGCCGATTAATCCACACTTGCTGCGCTTCGGTACAAGACAGGCGGCAACTCGGACAACAAAACTCAACGGCGTGAACCGCCGCCTCTGTCCAATCGGGCGGCACAAGAGCAAAAGCGTCCATTAGCAGGTGCAGTAAGCAAAGGGATACCCTTATCCTATCGGGGATGGAGAGAATTGCCCTCTGTGAAGACATTGAGTCGATGAGACAGAAATTTTCATTCCTTTTTCCCGCTCTTATGTAAAATCCAAGGCGAGGCCGTTTGTGAATCAACCCAGCGGTCGGTTTGCAGAGCATGAGAGGGCGGCAGCAGTGACGACCCGGATTTACGTCAGAGAGGGCAAAACCGAATGTCGATTCTAAATCTGATCTCGTTCATCGGGATCTTTGGGCTGTGTGCAGTCGCCTGGCTGTTTTCCGAAAACCGCAATCCCAAATACTTTCCCTGGCGCGTGGTGATTTGGGGCATCTTGCTCCAGCTCATCCTGGGGTTTTTGGTGTTCGCCTTTCCGATCACGCAGATTTTTCTGCAATGGTTTACCGATTTGCTGAATGTCATCTTTGACGCGGCCGATGCCGGGGCGCGGTTTGTGTTTGGCAATCGTCTGGTGCCAATTCCTGGACAGGAGCCGCTGGTGCTATCGCCGCTGCCTGCATCGGGAGCCTGTGCGCCGCCGCGGCCGGGTGAGGTGCTGCCGGGGCTATGTGGCATTCAGTTGGGCTATATCTTTGCGTTTCGGGCGCTGCCTGCGGTCATCTTCTTTTCAGGGCTGATGGCGCTGCTCTATAACCTGGGGCTAATTCAAATCGTCACGAACTTTTTTGCCAAGATTTTCTATCGCGCTATGCGGCTGAGCGGGGCAGAATCCCTCAGCGGCGCAGCCAATATTTTTGTGGGCATTGAAGCGGCGACCGTGGTGAAGCCGTTCCTGGCCAGCATGACCCGCAGCGAGCTGTTGGCAATTTTGGCGTGCTGCTTTGGCACGGCGGCCTCTTCCACGCTGGCAATTTACGTTAGCTTCCTCAAGCCTGTGTTTCCTAATATTTTGGGACACCTGGTATCGGCCTCGGTGATGGCGATTCCGGCGTGCTTTGTGCTGTCGAAGATTCTGCTGCCGGAAACCACCGTGCCCGTCACCGCTGGCGGTATTCCCGATGAGCGATCGCTTGATCAGGCGCTAAATGAAGAAGTCGAGGACTTTGAGGCGGGCGTGGCGCGGACGGCACCCGTGCATCAGGAAACCGTGGCGGGGGAACCGATCGAGCGGGTGAGTCCGCTGGATGCGGCAATCGTGGGCGCGCTGGACGGTGTGAAAATGGCCGTGGCGATCGCCGCCGTGCTGATTCTGATTCTGGGCTTGGTGTATCTGATCAACCAGTTCTTTGGCGCATTGACGCTGCTGCCATTCGGAATTGGCGAAATCTTCAAAGTTGTAACGCTGCAAAATATCCTGGGGGCGCTGTTCCTGCCGCTGACGGTGCTCACGGGCGTATCGCTCGACTGGAGCGAACTCTGGGCGTCGTCGGTGATTATTGGTCGCCGCCTGTTTGAAACCGCGATTCCGCCCTACCAGTCGCTGGCGGCTGCCTCGCGAGATGGCGTATTGAGCGATCGCGCTTTGCTCATCGTTAGCTATGCCCTCTCTGGCTTTGCGCACCTGGCCTCGGTTGGCATTTTCGTCGGCGGCACTACGGCGCTCATTCCGTCTCGTCGCAAGGACATTTCCGAACTGGGCTGGAAGGCCCTGTTCGTCGGCACTCTGGCCACGATGATGATCGCCTGCATCGCGGGTGTGTTTGACACGGGCAACTCCAGCATTCTCGGCTCACCCGAAGAGGTCGCCCCGCAAACCGCTCCGGCTGCACCCACGGCTACGCCCAGCCCCGCTGCTCTACCCGCTGTTTCACCCGCTGTTTCACCCGCTGTTTCACCCGCCGCGCCGCCTGCGGCTCCGGCGAATACTGCGCCACCCGCCGCACCGCCTGCTTCTCCGGACGCGGTTCCCGTAACCCCCGCCCCCGCCACGCCCTGAGGCAGCCTAGGTAGGCAGTCATGACAGACACGCGGGCGGTTCTTGCAGCAAATCAAGCTTTTTATCGCGCCTTTGAAAAGCGCGATCTGGCGGCAATGAGCGAGGTGTGGTCGCAGGGCACGGGCAGCCTGTGTATCCACCCCGGACGCGATGCGCTGGTGGGCTGGGAGGCGATCGCCCGCTCCTGGGGTCAAATTTTCAAAAACACCGACTATCTGGAAATCGACCCCGACGTGCGCACAACGGAAATCAGCGGCAACCTGGCTTATGTCGTGCTGACGGAAAACCTGATGCAAGTGGTGCGCGGTCGGCGTGTGCGATCGCAGACCCTTGCGACCAACGTGTTTGAGAAAATGGGCGATCGCTGGTATCTGGTGCATCACCACGGCAGCCCCATCATGCAGTGAAGCGCTAAAGCCCCCGCCGGATCTCACCTTATTAAGAATTCGGAAAAAAGCAAACCAGGCTGTCCAACTTATCAGATGATGAGAGACTAATTTAATGTCTCCCAAGCGAAGCATCCATACCGATTGCACGGCTCCTTGCCCTGCAAGGGTTCTGGGGACTTCAATTACTCTAATCGCTGATCAACACGAGGCACCTTTATGGAACGGCGAAAACTTTTACAAGGTTTGGTCTATGGCACGGCCGGCGCTACTGCTGCCACTGTCGCCAGTTGCACCGCCCCGCCCTCCGCTTCTAACCCGGCTGCGCCGGCTGCATCAGACGCCGATTTGCCCACGCTCGATTGGCAAATGGCGACCAGTTGGCCCACTTCACTCGACACGCTATATGGCGGTGCCCAATTGTTTGCCCAGCGCGTTGGCGAGCTGACTGGCGGCAAATTCAAGATCGCCGCTCGCGCCGCCGGAGAAATTGCCCCAGGGCTAGAAGTGCTGGATGTTGTCTCGCAGGGTGCTGTGCCCTGTGGCCACACTGCTTCCTACTACTACGTGGGCAAAAGTCCGGTGATGGGCTTTGGCTCGTCGCTGCCGTTTGGGTTCAATGCCCAGCAGCAAAACGCCTGGCTCTATGAAGGCGGCGGACTCAAGCAACTGCAAGACATTTGCGCCAGCAAGTTCAACATTATCCAGTTTCCCGCAGGCAACACAGGTGCCCAGATGGGCGGCTGGTTCCGCAAGGAAATTGGCAGCGTTGCTGACCTGCAAGGGCTAAAGATGCGAATTCCGGGACTGGGCGGCCAGGTTATGAGCAAGCTGGGTGTGACGGTGCAGACGCTGCCCGGTGGCGAGATTTTTCAGGCGCTGCAAACGGGGGCGATCGACGCGGCAGAATGGGTCGGCCCCTACGATGACGAAAAGCTGGGACTAAACAAAGTCGCGCAGTATTACTACTATCCCGGCTGGTGGGAACCGGGCACCACGCTGGAAGTACAGATTAACCTCAGCGAATGGAACAAGCTGCCGCCTGCTTATCAGGCAGCCATCATCACTGCCGCCCAAGAAGCGAACGCCGTCACGCTCTCGCGCTACGAATCCCGCAACAACGAAGCTCTGAAGCGCCTGGTCGATGGCGGTGTGCAGCTTCGACGCTATAGCGACGAGGTGATGGCAGCGGCTGAACAGGCCTCTTTCGCGCTATACGATGAGTTCGCCGCCAAGGATGCCGATTTCAAAGCGGTGTTTGAAAGCTGGAAACCATTCCGCGATCGCGTCTTTGCCTGGAACAAGCTCAACGAAGGCAGCTTTGAAAGCTTTGTGTATAGCAAGCTGCAAACCTAAAAACACGCTGAGGTGATCCGACACAGAACCCTTTAGCTAATAGCCCTCGATACAGGCGGGCGATCGCAAGTTCCAGGCCAATGCGGTTGAGAACAAGGCGATCGCCCGCCCCATAAACCACGCTTTCCCAGGTACCTACACCGACGCGGCAACGGCATTCTACGCGCCGTTCTTCTTGCGAAATCAACACATATTCTTCCAAGGGTTCCAGCTTTCGGTAATCCTCAAACTGTTCACCCGTCTCGAAGGCTTGGGTGCTGGGTGAACGCACTTCGGCAATCAGCTTGGGATAGCGCTTGCTCAGGCGATCGGTGCGATCGCGGGCGTCACAAGACACAAACGCATCGGGATAATCATAAAACTCGTCCCGATAGTTGACTTTGGCATTGCCGGAATAAAACCGGCAGTCAGCCCCGCCAAAACGGGCACTTCTGAAACAGGCACGCCCAACCAAGACTTCTCCGGGCGACGCTGTTAGAATCACTAGAATTACAAGTGTTTTTGCTGACCTCCTCGAACCCTCTGGGCCGTCTCCCACCATGCCAAATGCTGCTCCCTCCAACGCTGTTTTAGATGTCCGCAACTTGCAGGTGCAGTTCAAGACTGAAGATCGGGTGACTACAGCGGTCGATGGCATTTCGTTTCAGGTGAAGCCAGGGCAGACGATTGGCATTGTGGGCGAGTCGGGGTCGGGCAAGTCGGTTACGTCGCTGGCGGTAATGGGGCTGCTGCCGCGGCCGGCGGGGCGGGTGACGGCGGGCGAGATTTGGTTTCGCGAATCGCCGGATGCGGAGCCAGTAAACCTGCTGACGCTGAGCGAGGAACAGCGACGGCTGCTGCGCGGCGGCCAGATTTCGATGATTTTTCAGGAGCCGATGAGTTCGCTAAACCCGGTCTATACCTGCGGGTTTCAACTGGTGGAGGCGATTCGGCAGCATACGGATATCTCGGAAGCAGAGGCGCGACGGCGGGCGATGGGGCTGTTGCAGGAGTTGCGGCTGTTGCCCAGCGATGCCGAACTGGAGCGGCGCGTGGTCGAAGATTGGCAAAAGCGCGTGTCTACCGTCAGTCGGCAGGGCGTGGTGGAGCGCGAATTGAGCGATCGCGAGATTCAGCAGGACGTGATTCGTCAAAAGCAGGCAATGCTCGACCGCTATCCGCACGAACTCTCCGGCGGGCAGATTCAGCGGGTGATGATTGCTATGGCGATTTCTTGTAACCCAACGCTGCTAATTGCCGACGAGCCGACGACAGCGCTGGACGTGACGGTGCAGGCGACGATTCTGGATCTGCTGCGAGAACTGCGCGATCGCCGCGATATGGCGATCATGTTCATCACCCACGACCTGGGCATCATTGCCGAAATTGCCGACACGGTGGCGGTGATGTATCGCGGCCAGGTGATGGAAATGGGGCCAGTGATGGAGATCTTTGCGAATCCTCAGCATCCCTACACGCGCGGACTGCTGGCCTGTCGCCCGCAGCCAGCGCGTCGCCTCAAGTTTTTGCCCACAGTAGCGGATTTTATGGAGGTAGAGACAGGGCCCGACGGGGCGATCGCCATCCGCGAAAAACCGATGGATGCAGCGCGACAGCTCCAGCTCAGCGACGAAATCGACGATGCCCAAAGCCAGGCGCGGCTGGAACAACTCCAAGGGCGATCGCCGCTCGTTTCCGTGGAAAATCTGGAAGTCGGGTTCCCCGTGCGCGGGCTGTTTGGCAAAACCCAGCGCTACTTGCTAGCCGTCAACGGCGTGTCGTTTCAGGTCTATCCGGGTGAAACGCTGGGGCTGGTGGGCGAGTCGGGCTGCGGCAAGTCTACGCTGTCACGGGCGCTGCTGCGGCTGATTCCTACGATGGGTGGGCGGATTCTGTTTGACGGGCAAGACGTGACCCATCTAGAACAGCGGCAACTGCGGCAACTGCGCCGCGACATGCAGATCATTTTCCAGGACCCCTTCAGTGCCCTCGATCCGCGCATCAGCATTGGCGCAGCCGTGCTGGAGCCGCTGAAAATTCACAACATTGGGAATGCCCGCAGCCGCCAAGAGCGCGTCGCCTACCTGCTGGAGCGCGTCGGGCTAGACCCGCGCTGGAGCAATCGCTATCCCCACGAGTTTTCGGGCGGGCAGCGGCAGCGGATCTGTAT
>RFIF01000199.1 GCA_003695655.1 Cyanobacteria bacterium J069 | reverse complement strand
TTCTCGCCGTTGCTCAATGGTTAAGGCAGCATTTTTGTGGAGTTTCATCTGTCACACTAAAACTCTATATGCGTATGCTAACTTAATCTGTCATTACACTTAGCAGCTTAGCCACTTTATAAATCAGCTCTGAAAGAGAACGACTATGCTAAGCCCAATTCGTAAAAATCTGGTTTGACTCTGAGGCAGATTTCCTGGAAGTCCTATTTTCTGATGCGCTGGGCTACATGAAAGAAACGGAAAATAGTGCAACTGTAGAGCAACTCGATTAGTCAGCCCGAATGTTGGATTTTCAGTCCTCAGTGCCGGCAAGCTTTCCTGGGAAAAGCCGCTGGTTGCCCGACTGGCTGCCAGGATACAGTAACACTTGGGAAGCCCTTAAACTTTATTTTACTCAACATATCTTACTCAAAAAGTTAAGGTTTGAAAGTTGAAGAAACTGAAGAAACCGCTGAAGTTCTTGTAGAACCTATCGTGGTTGGGCATTCATGAGATCCTTTATGCTGAACGCAAACGGGCTTTGAGTAAACCCGGCAGCGTTGAGAGCGGGCAGTGCGGTTGCAAACGATGATCTCAGAAAAAGCCAAGATTGCGGAGCTGATTGCGCTGGCAGATCGACTGGTGGGCGATCGCCTGCATCAGTCGCTCACAGACGTAGACAAAATCCTGCTAGAGCAGGCGCTGGGCGGCACCAAGCTAAAGGACATTCAGGTCGTGGGCTATGCTCCTAGCACCGTAGAGCGGGTGTTTGCACCGCGTTTATGGAAGCTGCTGTCGGAGGCATGTCAGCAAAAAGTCAGCTTTAAAAACTCGCGACTGGTGCTAGAAGAATATAACAGACAGACCCAGTCGCCTTTGCGGTCTGCGTCCCCGCCCGAACCGGCCGCAGAAACAAAGAGCAGGACAGCGGCAGAGGGACCGAGCAAGGAGGGGCGATCGCCTCTCCCGTCCAGCATTTTAGAAAACCTGCCCGCCCCCACCAGCACTGCTTTCATCGGGCGCGAAGCCGAAATCGAGCGGTTGCTGGAGCTGCTTTCGCCCGACCATGCCGCCCACCTGATCAGCATTGCAGGCATTGGCGGCGTCGGCAAGACGTCGCTGGCGGTGGAATGTGCGCGGCGCTGTCTGGCTGCCAGCCGCAACCCCCAGGCGCATTCCCGCGTGCCCCAGTTTGACGCGCTGATTTTCGTGTCGGCAAAGCTCTGCTATCTAGAATCCTTTGGGCTGCTAGAGCGGTTTGACCCAATGCGATCGCTCCAGGACATTTTGCAACAAATTGCCGAAGTGCTCGGCGAGACAGAGCTGGTCGGTGCATCCCTGAAGGAACAGATTCAAATCATCCATCGGGCGTTGCGCGGCGGTTCTTCCCCGATTTCCCGCTCTCGCCGCACGCTGCTGATCATCGACAACCTGGAGACGATGGAAAACCAGCAGGTGGTGCTGAGCTTTCTCCACGATTTGCCGCCATCGGTCAAGAGCCTGGTGACGACTCGGGAACAGTCGGTTTTTGTCCCTGTGCGGCTGGTGGCAATGCCCACGCATGAGGCGCTGAGCCTGATTCAGCATGAAGCCTGCGAAAAAGGTGTGCACCTCAACGCGACGGAGCGGCGGGCCCTGCTCCAGGGGACGGGCGGGCTGCCTGTGGCGATTCACTATGCCATCGGTCAGCTTGCCAATGGCTATGATCTGGCGACTGTATTGCAGGGAATTTCCAATGCCTCTGGCGATGTGGCTCGCTTTTGCTTTGAAACAACGGTGAACGGGCTGCGCGAACAGGCCGCCCATCGGTTGCTGATGACGCTGGCCCTGTTTCCGGCGGTGGTGTTGCGAGAGACGCTGTTTCAGGTGGCCGATGAGGCGGCCCATTCCGAATCGCTGCAAGTGGCGCTGGCCCAGCTCTGCCAACTGTCGCTGGTCAACCAAACGGGCAATCGCTACGGGATGCTGCCACTGACGCAGGAATACGCCCTGGCAGAGCTAAAGGCGCATCCGGATTTTGCCCGCGCCGTGCGGCGGCGGTGGGTGGTGTGGGCGCTCAAGTTCTCGATGCCCTATGCCAATCAGGAGGTAAACACCTGGCATTTGTCGTTTGATGGGCTGCAAGAAGAATGGCAAAACCTGCGGGCGATCGCCGATTTTTGCATGACCGAAGGCTGGTATGACGAACTGCTCCAGCTTTGGCAAAACGTCAAGTCCTATACCTACAGCATGGGACGGCGCAAGGGGCGTCAGGATTATTGGGGCGATCGCCTGCGATGGACCGCATGGCTGATTGCCCAATCCACCCAACGCAGCGAGTGGCGCACGGCAGCGGCAGTCATGCTCGATCGCGCTTGGACGCTTACCGCTACCCGCAAGCCCCGGGCCCTAGAAGAAGCCGAGCAGCTATTTGAGCAAATTCAAACCCTCCGCGACTATCAAGACCAGTCGTTTCAAACCGAATGGGCCAAAAAAATGTCCGTCCTGCGAACGCAGCAGCGGCAGTTTGATGAGGCGCACCAACTCCTCGATGAAGCAGAAGCCTTGCTCAACCCGGCCGACTGGACAGCCGGAAAGTACACCCGCCAGCAGATACAGCTTCACTATTATCGGGGCATGACCTATTTCGCCGCTGGCCAGATTGCCGCCTCGAAGCAGTCTTTTGAAACGGCTCGCGCTCAGGCCCAGCAAGTTGGCTGGGAGCGGGCCGTGCGCATGACGGAAAACTGGCTCGCTGATATCGCCGTGCAGGAGGGCAAACTCGACGAAGCTGAGCAACTGCTGGTCGAAGGGCTACGGATGGCAGAACAGCAGGACGATCCTACCCGTAGCGCCTACGTCAAGCGATCGTTTGCGGGGCTGGTGCGGGCGCGGGGCAACGACTCCGAAGCGCGCCGCTGGGCACTCGACGCCTTGAATCTGTTTGAGCAGTTGGGGATGCCCTACGAAGCAGAAGAGATGCGGGCATTTTCAGATGATTGCTCAGAAGCCGCTTTGAAGCCGCTTTGAAGATCAGACTGGTTTGAAGATCAGACTGGGGCGAGAATTGTACCGATCTCCCTTAAGGTGATCGTTGACAAACCGGACAGTAATAAATCCGCCGCCCGCCCAGCGTGTCTTTCTCAATCGGCGTATTGCACACAAAGCAGGGCTGCCCGTCGCGGTTAAATACGTAGAAGCGATATTGGGCGCGTTTGTAGCCTTGCTGCTTGAGCTGGGCGACGAGGGCGAGGTCGTTGGTGATGCCGCCGGTGGTGTAGGACTGGCGGGTGAGGGCGATCGCCGCTTCGGCGAGCTGCGTGATTTGCTGCGGCGTGCAGTCTACGGGGCGCAGGCTGGGATGCACGCCTGCCACAAACAGCACCTCGCTGCGGAGATAGTTGCCCAGTCCGCAGAGAAATTTCTGATCTAGCAACAGCGACACCAGCCCGCGCCGCTGGAAGCGCTTGTCTAAAAAGCGGGCGACGACCTGCTCGACAGTGACGGTCGAGTCCAGCACGTCTGGCCCGACCTGGCTCCAAAAGGAATGCGTCATCAGCTCGTCTTCGCGCAGCACCTCAATGTCGGAGGCGCTGTAGAGCAAGGCAGATTTTTGGCTGTTGTGGATGGCGAGGCGAAGCTGGCGCTTGGTCTGGGGCAGGTCGTAGGCCTTGCGGATGTACCAGATGCCGTAGAGCTGGTTGTGGCTGTAGATATTGAGCTGGCAGGCAAAGCGGATCAGCATCCCTTTGCCGCGCGTCTGCACGTTCAGAATGCGATCGCCCCTTAGCTTGTCCTCATAGGGTTTCAAATGCTCGAACGCAAAGAAAATTTCTCGGACAGGTTCCCGCGTGATGGCACGTTCCACTTCATCAGCCGCTCGCCGGATCTCAGGGC
>RFIF01000198.1 GCA_003695655.1 Cyanobacteria bacterium J069 | reverse complement strand
CAGATCGGCAATGGAAAAGAACACGACGAAAAAGCCGCTGTCCTGGCAGCGCCGCCCAAACTCCGCTAGGAGCGTAGATTTTCCACAGCCGCGATGCCCCGAAAATAGCGTTTTGCCGCTGCGCGTGTCGTCATCTTCGATGAGCTGCTGCAACTCCTCCAAGACCTCTTCGCCATAGCTGACGCGAAACAGCTCTAGCTCTCGCTGATCCAGCAGCGGCAGCAAATCCAGGTTACGGTAGGCTTCTTGAAACTTAGCAAGGCGATCGCCCGACATAACCCCTACATCTCACTAAAGGGCATGGATTCATCATGCCGCGATTCTGCAAAAACAGAGCAAGCCAAATTTATTTAGGTCACGATGTTTTGCGAGGCATACTGCCAGCGTAGCGAGAAATGGGATGTTGCTCCGCCAGACTGACGCCAACGCCTACCAAAACCCAAAATCTAAAACCCAAAATCCCAAAATCCCAAATCCAAAACCCTCCGCCCAATCTCTAAGATGGAAACAGGCGGGCGAAGCTTTTTATTTCGAGCGCCGAATCCCGCAACCGCTATGAAAGTCTTCCTCCTCGGACTCATCCACGCCTACCGCATCCTGATTTCGCCGCTGTTTCCGCCGAGCTGCCGCTTTCACCCCACCTGCTCGCAATACGGACTGGAGGCGATCGCCCGCCACGGTGCTCTCAAAGGTGGCTGGCTGACGGCGCAGCGCATCGCCCGCTGCCATCCGTGGAGTGAGGGCGGGTATGATCCGGTGCCAGGGGAGGCGGGGAGGAAGGAGTGACGGTGTGTTGGGGTGAATTCGGTTGTGGCGATGGGCTGGTCGAGGCTGTAGATAGGGCGATCGCCACCCGGCGACTCCAGCACCATGTTCCCTGCGGACTGCACGGCAACTTTGCAACTGAATACTTCAATAAGTAAGGAAATAAGTAAGGAAATAAGTAAGGGCAAATTTTAGAATTTTGTAGATTGCAAGCCGGTGTGGAAGCTGATTGTCTCAGATGTTTCCACTGTTTTTAATCAGGATAGTTGCAATGTTCATAAAATATATTGCACTGGTCAACAATTGGTAAATAAATTCTCACGACCGTCTCTTTTGCAAGAGATAGGATTTTCAACGATCCTCCATGAGTGATAATAATTTGCTTCGAGATTGCCAATCCTAATCCCGTGCCGTTGGGCTTTGTGGAATAAAATGGAATTCCCAAATGAGGCAACAATTCTGAAGGAATGGGTTTGCCCGCATTCCGAATGCTGATGCAAACGCAACCATCAGGCATACTATGTTTAACCAGGCAATTCACACTTTCCTGGGCGGCGATCGCTTCCAGCGCATTGCGGAATAAGTTTAAAAACACCTGCTTTAATTTATTGATATCTGCCATCACCTCAACCGCTGGCGCTTCGTTGACATAGTGAATGGAGCGATCAACCGCTTCAGGCAAATCCTGTATTTGCATCAACATTGTCTGGAGAAATGCATCAACATTAGTCATTGAGAGGTTTAAGGGCTTTGGCTTTGCATAATCCAGAAGCTCATTCAAAAGCTGGTTAAGACGCTGAGACTCGCTTAAAGCCAGAGCAATCCGTTGTAGATCGGTATCGGACTTTAGAATTTTTTTCGCATGTTTCAGTCCTAACTCAATCGTGGTCAATGGATTCCGTGCTTCATGCACAATCATGGCAGTGAATTCGCCCAGCGCTGCCAAGCGATCGCGCTCCATCAGAGCCTCTTGAGACAAACCTTCTCGTGACAAATTTTGCTCAAACATAGTCGGATGATCTGGAAACAAGTAGAGATGTTTAAGCATTCCTTTGCGGACTTTAAGCAGGATTCAAGTCAAGCTCTCTGCCAGATATGGCATTCCTAATTTAATTTATAATTTTGTTATGAGATAAAGCAGCACAGCCTACCGGACACTCACAAAACCAGATTTAGATTGTTATAGTCTTAAAATTGTTATAGTCTTAAAGCTCACTACTCACAACTTGACTGTACGATCGTTTCTAGCAGTTTTTCCAAGTATTGCTCATCGCCATATTTAAAACCGTTAATAAAGAACGTCGGCGTTTTGACAACACCACTTTGCACGCCGCTGTCAACATCAGTCTGAATTCGGGCTACGTGACAATCACTTGCCATTTCCGCTAAAAATCGATCCACATCAAGATACAGGGCAATTGCATATTCAACCAAGTAACTATCAGACAATTGAGACTGGTGCTGTAGTAAATAGGTATGCATATCCCAAAACTTATTTTGAGACGCTGCGGCTTCCGCAGCCTCCGCAGCGTGGTGGGCTTCGGGGTGGAGATGCGGTTGCGGAAAGTGGCGAAATACGAATCGCAACTGCTCGCCTAATTGCTGTTGGATAGACGGGATAATGTCATTTGCCACTCGACAGAAAGGACATTGATAATCACCATACTCTATCAAAGTAAACTTCGCTGTAGGGCTACCCTGACAGTGGTCAAAATCACTCACGGGAAGGATAAGATGGCTGGAGCTTTTGGGTAGTGTCATTGGAAAACATTATGACTGCTGATCAAACGATTGGGAGTATTTCTCGCACTGAACTACTCGTGTCAAGTCATCAAATTTGACCTACTAAAGGGGTTCCACCGCTGAATAATTTCCGCGAAGAGACTCCCAATATCCGATAGCCAACCCCATTCCAACTCCCCAGAGCAACCAGGCTGCAATTAATAACAGTTTGTCTTGATCATGACTATAAATGCTTGAAAACCAAGTTAGCACGTTGCCATCAATCAACGTAGCTGTTGCTGTCTCTATTGCCAGAGCACTTAATAGTTCTGCACCACTAACTTTTCCAAGAATCGCGCTTACCTTCACAAAGATCCAGGAAATAGGAATCGCCAGTGCAAATAGAAATAGTAACCAAGGGCTATCGTTGACAAACAATGCTTCTCCTCCCATTCGGACAAACAGCACACCTGTCAGCCAAAAGACAACACCAAGCAGTACAAAAAAAGCCAGTCTTAGCGACTTTTTTGCTTCAGGTATCTGAGTCATATTTGCTTTCCCAAGGACGAGTCTAAAAGTCTCAAGCGTTGTTTCTTGTAGCAGCCATTGTTAATTTGAGGGTACGTTAGATAAAAAGTAACGCATCAAGCTGCTTGGGCTGTATGGGTTATGCTGCTGCCGATCCCTCTTACTAAAACCACAAACTACTAAAACCCCAAAAGCTAAAACCCCAAAAGTGATGTTTATCTGTAGATTATCTACCTAGATCATCTATCTGGCACTTGTTGATACTTGAGACACTTTCTACCTTACAGACAGTCGCTCTGATCGTTACTATCCCAAACTATGACTTTTCTATTCGACTATTGTTGGGTGTTTTACCTACCCAAATGGGTAGTTTTCAGGAAATGCTGACCTCATTGCTGACTGTATTGCAATTTGATAATGCGTTGTCAATGCATGGCTGAGAGAACGGATCAGCATAAATGATAGGTTAGGTTTGAGGAAGTCTCTTTTGAAAAAAACACTTATAGCATGGCAGAACAAATGACCGTAACACTTCAGTTAGCTGAAATTGCAGATTTGGATATTCTTTTGCAGCTTGTCCAGGCGTTCCACGGATTTGAGGGCGTGAACCTGTCAGCCAGGCAGCGGGAAAATGCCTTGAAGACGTTACTAGAAGATCCTAAGTTGGGCGGAATTTGGCTGATTTGCTGCGAAAACCAAGTTATTGGCTATATCGCTCTATGTATGGGCTACAGCATTGAGTTTTCTGGCAAAGATGCGTTCATTGATGAGTTTTATATCAAGCCTGATTTCCGAGGCAAAGGTTTAGGCCTGACTGCCTGACAAATCTTTTCTAGTTGTGGTTAGAAGCAGGTTTACAAACAACGGAACGAACTCGATAAAACCAAATGTGGTCATCGTAGTCGCGCT
>RFIF01000016.1 GCA_003695655.1 Cyanobacteria bacterium J069 | reverse complement strand
CTCCTAAAAAGCCCCCCTTGCTCAAGGGAGGTTGGGAGGATCTCCTAAAAAGCCCCCCTTGCTCAAGGGGGGTTGGGGGGATCTCCCTAATTCGCAAAACGAATCTTCAAATAATCCTCTTCCATCTTCGCGCCAGCCGGTTGCAGCGCCGCCAGCGCCTGGGGCAGCACCAAATTACGGCGATGATTACCAATGCGGACATTTAGCTCATCGGCCGACTTGCTCAGTTCGATCTTATCTTTGGGAATGCCAGGTAAGTAAAGCTCCAGGCTGTACTGGTCTTGCTCTTG
Source organism: Cyanobacteria bacterium J069 (assembly GCA_003695655.1). Taxonomy (GTDB): domain Bacteria; phylum Cyanobacteriota; class Cyanobacteriia; order Elainellales; family Elainellaceae; genus Thermoleptolyngbya. The sequence continues at coordinate 10,218 of RFIF01000016.1, read as the reverse complement.
CACCACGCGCATCGTCGTCTCTTTGTAATAGACCTGGGCCGGGTCTTCATCCGCATACAGCGTTTCCTTCAGCCGCTCCAGCGCCGCCAGCCCACACAGTTCCTCAGAATACAGCGGCACTTCCTTCACCGGCAGCGGGTGAAAGTTTTCGTGAATTTCCTGGCGATACTGCTGCTGATTCTCTTTCCAGCGCTTAAAGAACGGATCGCTCACCTCGTCAGGAATAATCCGGTTTGCCACCACCATGTCGGTTGCGACATTATACAAACTCAAGTAAGCATGGGCCCGCAGCGATTCTTTGATCACCATTTTTTCGGGGTTGGTCACCAGGCGTACCGAGGTTTGAGTGTTGTCGGTTAGCACCTTTTCCAGCGCCTCGATCTGCTCATAAAACTCGTAGGGCGCGTCCATCACTTCCTTATTGGGCAGCGAGAAGCCCGCCACCGGACGGAAAAACGGCTCCACCAGCGGCCGCAGCGCGGTGGATACAGCTTGCAGCGGCTTATAAAATCGGCGCATATACCAGCCCGCCACTTCCGGCAAACTCAACAGCCGCAGCGCAGTGCCCGTCGGCGCAGAGTCGATAATCAGCACGTCAAAATCGCCTTCGTCGTAGTGGCGCTTCATCCGCACCAGGCTAAAGATTTCGTCCATGCCAGGGAGAATGGCCAGCTCCTCTGCTTCTACGCCTTCCAGCCCCCGCGCCTGGAGGACTTGCGTGATGTAGCGCTTCACGGCTCCCCAGTTGCCTTCTAGCTCCATTAGCGCGTCTAGTTCTGCGCCCCAGAGGTTGGGTTTGACCTGGCGCGGGTCGTGCCCTAGCTCCATATCAAAGCTGTCGGCCAGGGAGTGGGCAGGATCAGTGCTGAGCACCAGGGTGCGGTAGCCCAGTTCCGCACACCGCAAGCCTGTTGCTGCGGCGACAGAGGTTTTGCCAACGCCGCCCTTTCCGGTCATTAAGATTACGCGCATGAGTGCCCAGCGATTTCGTGAAGAATGGTTACGTCTCTCTAATGTATCGGGTTTTGTAGGGGGATGGGGCGGTTGGCGCGGGATTGGGTGGATGGGTGGATGGATGGGTGGATGGGTGGATAGAGCGATCGCCCTTTGCCCTCTCTCAAGCGCCAAATTTGAAATGCTGCCGCAGCACATCCAGCCGGGAGCAGTGCCAATAGTCCACATGCGACGCAATCAGCCCTTGCTCGTTGACGGTCATTTCGCTCCAGCCGCCGATGGCAATGCGGGGTTTCCAGGGCAGCGGCGTTGTCCAGCTCAGCGTCCAGTCGGTACGGATGTCGGAGCCAGTTTGCTGGATATCGTGCAGGTCGAGTTGGGCGTCGAGAAACCAGGTCTGGATAAAGCCGATCATTTGCTCGTAGCGATCGCGCCCGCGAAATTCCGTCATTGGGTCGCGAAAATAGACATCTTCAGCGTAGGCGCTGTAGGTCTGCGATTTGGGGAAATTACGGTAATCCTGTCTGAGGATTTCCAGGATATTCATCCTGCACATTACCTATCTTCAAAAGTATGGTTTCACTGTCTCTTATCATGCCTGATTTAAACCATCAGGCGAGATTAAACCAGCAAGGAGCCAGAGACAACAGGGATGGATTGTTAAAATTTACGACATCCGAAACTCAAATCAATTCCATGCTCATGGAAGATAACCAGAAGCTAGACAAAGGATAAACAGAGGCTAGACAGAGTCCAAGCAACTCAATCTTCACAAACAAAGCACCCATTCGACTGAAAATTCTTCCTTTAAATAGAGCTATATCTATAACTACGTAGGCACCAACACGTAGGAAGCATTCAGTTATGTTGCTGATACATATGGGCTTTCAAACGGACGGAGAACCAGTGCTTTTGTGTCTACAACTAGAGAAGGGTAGCAATCGTCAAATTGTCGAATTCAGCTTTCATTCGGCTTCTATTCGGCTTTCAGTGTTTTCCCGTTGCTTTCGATTGACCAAACCTCGCAGATCGGTTTTGCTTTAGTTTCTCCTCTAGTTTTCGCCCGAGAAGATATTCTAAAAAGCTCTTTTGTGAAGGGGAATAAAGCATCCCCAGCAAAAGTCTATTGAGAAACTCGCTGAACTTTGAGAAACCTAGAAAAACCTAGTGCGTGGCTATTATTTTTTTAGAACTTAGGCTAGTTGAGATGCAATTTCGGCCCTTTGAACCTCCAGAACCGTCAATAGAATCAACAGGGTCAGCAGGGTCGGCAGGGTCAGCAGATTCAACCCATTTGCCAGAGCCGACAGATCTTCAGTTTCGCGATACCTGGCTGCCATCGAGCTGCTTTCGGGTACAAAAGCAGACCCCTGATCTGGCTCATGATCTGACCACAATTCTAGAGCAGGTAGCTCAGGCGATCGCCCTCCTGAATAGCCAGCAAGACATGCTGCGCTGGCACAGCGACCTGGACGGTCTAGCGGATCTCTGGTGGCAGCGGGCGGCGATCGAGGCAGCGGCTGATGGCATCGCAGTGTTCGACGCGCAGGGCATATTTCGCTATGCCAATCCTGCCTACTTGCGTCAGTTTGGCTATCATCCAGGCGAGAATCTGGGCAGCCAGTGCTGGCAGCAGTTCTACATTGCCAACGAAGTGCAGCGGTTTCAGCTCGAAATTTGGCCCAGCCTCTGCCGACAGCCCTCCTGGCGCGGTGAGGCGATCGCCCTGCGCCGCGACGGCTCTACCTTTCCGCAGGAGGTCAGCCTGACGCGCATCGCCGATCGCCATCTGGTGTGTACCTGCCGCGATATTAGCGATCGCAAACGCGCCGAAGCCACGCTCAAAGAAGCCGAAGCCCGCTACCGCAGCATCTTTGAAAATGCGGTCGAAGGCATTTTTCAAACCACAGTGGAGGGAAGATACCTCAACGTCAACCCCGCTCTGTCGCGCATCTACGGTTTCAAATCGCCCGCAGACCTGATCACCAACATCCACAGCATTCAGCACCAAATCTATGCCGATCCCAACCGCCGCAGCGAATTCATGCGGCTGATGCAGGAAAACGGGCGCGTCTCTCATTTTGAATCGCTGATCTATCGGCGCGACGGCACACCCATCTGGATTTCCGAAAACGCCCACTGCGTCTACAACAGTCGCGGCGACCTGCTGTATTACGAAGGCACCGTCGAAGACATCACCACCCGCAAACAGTCTGAGGAGCAGCTTTTCCTCAATGCGTTTCACGATTCCCTCACCAGCCTGCCCAACCGCGCCCTGTTCATGAATCGGCTGAAAACCGCGCTCAACGCTCTGCCACGCCGACCGGACCATCAGTTCGCGGTGTTGTTCGTCGATCTCGATCGGTTCAAGCAGGTAAACGACAGCCTCGGACATCTGCTAGGCGACCAATTATTAATCCAGGTGAGCCAGCGACTGCAAGAGTGCGTGCGGGGAGGCGACACCGTCGCCCGGCTGGGCGGCGACGAGTTTGCTATCTTACTCGAAGATATTCAGAGCGCCGATGATGCGATTCACGTCGCCGAACGGATGCAGGAGCAAATGAGCTGGCCCTTTTGCCTCCAGGGGCATCAGGTTCACATCAGCGCCAGCGTCGGCATTGCCGTCAGCCACCACCAGTCCACCCATCAGCCCTACCAAAATCTGGAAGACCTGCTGCGTGACGCCGACATCGCCATGTATCGCGCCAAGCATCGGGGCAAAGCCTGCCATGAACTGTTTGACGGTACGCACTCGGCGCAAGTCTTTACCCAGCTTCAGCTTGAAGGCGATTTGCGACGCGCCCTCGATCAGCAGGAATTGGAGCTGCACTATCAGCCCGTTGTGGCGCTGCAAAGCCGTCGAGTCAGAGGGTTTGAGGTGTTGATGCGATGGCAGCACCCGACCCAGGGACTCGTACCACCCGGTAAGTTTATCGATATTGCCACCGAGGCGGGGCTGATTTTGCTATTGGAGGAATGGGTGCTGCGCCAGGCCTGTCAGCAGATGCAGCAGTGGCAGGTGCAGGGATTGGCCGGCCCTTCAATGATGATCAGCGTCAACCTGACGGAACGGCAATTTGTTCAGCCAACGCTAATTGGGCAAGTCGGGCGCATTTTGGCGGAAACGGGGCTGGCCCCCAACTGTCTGCGGCTGGAATTTACCGAAGCGCTGCTGCGAGCCGATCTGGAGGCGATGATCCAGAATCTACACGGACTCGCCGACTTAGGTGTGCAGCTTTGCATTGATGACTTTGGGACAGGTTTTTTGTCGCTGAGCCAGCTCCACAGCGTGCCAATTCATAGCGTCAAGATCGATCGCTCCTTTATCCACCGAGCCGGTATCAGTGTCGAAAGCCAGGCGATCGTGAAAACTATCGTGAACCTGGCAGAAACGCTGCGGATGAGCGTGATCGCCGAGGGCGTAGAAACTCTGGAGCAACTGGTGCAACTGATGGCGATGGGCTGCGAGTACGGCCAGGGCTATTTGTTTTCATCCCCAGTCGATCGCGCAACGGCGGAGTCGCTGTTGTTGAAGAAGCAGCTTTAGGGCGAGTGATGGGGTGATGGGGAAACGGTGTATCCCTAATACTCCAACACCCTCATCTTTCATCCTTCATCCGTTTCAAAACCTGACTTACCACTTGATCCAGCCCGACCGCGCGGGAGGCTTTGAACAGGAGGCGATCGCCCTTCGTCACGTTCTGCATCAGCCAGTCCACGACTTCGGCATGAGTTGCTAAGCGCTCGGTGGGCAGGCCGCTGGCTCCGGTGGACAGGGCCGTGGCTTCGGCGGCGTCAGCCAGAATTAGCAGCGCGTCGAGTCCCAAATTTCGCACGGCTGCGCCCACCTGCTGATGAAATTCGAGGGAGCGATCGCCCAGTTCCTTCATCGTGCCCAGGACGGCAATGCGGCGGGTTCCGGGCGTGTCGGCCAGCAGCCGCAGCGCTGCCAGCATGGATTCCAGTCCGGCGTTGTAGGTTTCGTCCAGGATCACAATATCGTTGGGCAGTTCCAGCCGCCGCGCCCGGCCCTGGGGCAGTTCTACGGACAGGCCTGCGGTGAGTGGTTGCCAGTTGATGCCCAGCATCTTGGCGACGGCGATCGCCGCCAGGTAATTCAGCGCATTGTGTTGGCCAGGCAGCGGCAGCGGCAGTCGGGTGCCGTCTACCTGAAGCGTGTTAGCATCCAGCAGCGTGCCGTGCAGGTCGCCGCCTGTGAGTCCGTAGGTGAGGGTTTTACCGCGCCACACGCGAGCGGCAGTGTCCATCAGCCGCTGGTTGTCATGGTTCAACACGGCAATGCCGGCCGAATCCAACTCCTGAAGCAGCTCGCACTTGGCATTGGCGATCGCCTGCTCAGACCCCAGCCGCCCGATATGAGCCGTGCCAACGTTGGTAATCACGGCAATGTCGGGTTCGGCAATCTGCGCCAGCAGGGCAATTTCGCCCGCTGCCCGCATTCCCATTTCGATCACGGCAAACTGATGCTCTGGGCCTAGCTCTAGCAGTGTTTTGGGCACGCCAATTTCATTGTTGTAGTTGGCGCGAGTTTTCAGCACCGGGCCCTGTGTGGCCAGTACGGCGGCGATCAGTTCCTTGGTCGTCGTCTTGCCGACGGAACCCGTAATGGCCACGACGGGCCCCGCAAACTGTCGTCGCCAGAGCGTGCCCAACTGCTGATAAGCGGCTAGCGTGTCGCCCACCCGCAGCAGCGGCAGCGACTCCCCATCCGGCGACAGGTCAGACACCACAGCGGCGATCGCCCCTTGCCCTAGCGCCAGCTTGACGAAGGCGTGACCGTCGAAGCGATCGCCCCGTAATGCCACAAACAGATCGCCAGGGCTGAGATTGCGGCTATCGGTCGTCACCTGCTGAACCAGAATCTGAGATGCATTTGCAGGCAAGTTCTGTAAACTAGCGCCCAGGTTTTGTGCTAGCCTATCGAGCGATATTGAAAACGGCATACGGTTTCTCTGGTCTGGCATCTCCGTCAGAGCAAGATCATACCGCGCTGAGCCTCTGCCCCTCCGTTCTGGTCACCAAATCTGAGCGCAGCAGCCTACTAGATGTGGCGTTATGTGTGGCGTTATATGTAGCGTTAGTCTGAGGCAGGGTTTGGGAAAAATACGGATATTCGCGACCGGCTTCGCTACTAGCCAGCCCCTCTTATCACCAGCCCCGGTGCTTTAAAACGGCTCAAACCTATGGGTGTTCCCAACTCTCGCTTCGAGCGCAAGCTGCCGCTTCAAGCTTTGCTAGTCGTCCCTTTTTTGCTGCAACTGGCGGGCACAGTCGGACTGATTAGCTACCTGTCCTATCGCAATAGCCAGCGAGCGGTCAATCACCTGGCGCTAGAGCTACGCAACGAGCTGACAGCCCGGATTCAGAAAGAGGTGAGCACTTATGTGGAATCGCCTTTTGTGATTAATGACCTGAATGCGATCGCCCTCCGGCAGGGCGACCTCGACCCCTCTGGGCAGCAGGGCGAATATCTGTTTTGGCAGCAGGCGCGCACCCTCCCGGTTAACAACCTGATCTACTGTGCGGTCGAAGACGGCTCCTTTATGGGCGTAGGGCGCACGGACGACGGGGCAAACCTGCGGGTGATTCTTTCTAAAGCTGGCCCGGCGGGCTATTTTCGCTACTACGGCATTAGCGAGATGGGCGATCGCTCAGTCAGCCAAGCGCCCTGCAGATCTGGTGGCGCGCTATGGCGGTGAAGAGTTTGCCGTGTTGCTGCCCAACACCACTGCGGCGGGCGCAGCCCAAATTGCCGACCAAATTCAGGCTGCGGTGGCTGAGCTAGGAATACTTCATCACGAGTCAGACATTAGCGATCGCGTCACCCTTAGCATCGGCATCGCCAGCACGATACCTCGTCCAGACGATCCACCTGAAGCATTGCTCACCAAAGCAGACAGTGCCCTCTAAGGAATAAGGGACATAGAACCAGATCCTCTCATCCTGACCCGCACCCGTTAAGCTGCCATCTCTGATTTGTGGGAAGACATCAGCCCATGTGAAACTGGGCTGGGGCTGAGGCGCTCTAGGGCACTCCGCAAGTCAGCCGTCAAGCGCTTGGCATCTTGCTTTGGAGAATCCTTTAGGTACTGCTCGACCTTCAATGGAGCGCCGATATGAATGATGACGCGGGAACCCCAGCGCGGCAGAGCCTGGTCATAGTGCAGATGCATGGGCACAACTTGGACGCCCAGTCCTGGCTGGCTCTGCTCGGCCTGCATCGCCAGACGCGCCAGCCCTGGCTTCAGCGGATGCACCACTTGATCACGAAAGATGCCGCCTTCCGGGAAAATCACCAGCATTTCGCCTTGCTGCAACAGTTCTAGCCCAAAACGCAAACTGCTTACATCGGGTCGGCGGGGATTAACCGGGAACCCGCCAAGACGACGAATGAACCAGCCCTGGAGTCCTTTCATTTCATCGGCTGTCACCATAAAGCGGGGAGTGCGGCCTGTAACGCTGGGGCCTGTGGCATGGGGCACCAGCAGCGCATCCCATCGGGCTCGATGGATGGGAGCCAAAATGACGGGGCCCTGCTTCGGCAAATGATGCTGGCCGTGAATCTCGATGTGCCCAAAGTAGGTAGGCAGCACCAGGCGGTTTCCCAACGGATAGGCGATCGCCGTTAGCCAAGGCGACACCTTTGAGTTAACTTTGCTTTCTCGATTGACGCTAGAGGGAGACAAAGGGTCGTCGGTTGGGCAATGTAAGACCATAGAGCAGCAAAAAACCAGGCGCAAAGACATAGAGCGACTCCATAACCAGCAACTGACAGGAGGGATTGGATACAGGACTAGACAAAGGTCTATCCCAACTGCACCCTAAACCCAGCGCAAGAGCTGGTGTGAAGTTCAATACTCATAGCATAGGGCGATCGCCTAAAGAGCTGATCAACCTAAAGGACAGTTATGAGGCTGTCATGAGGAAATAAAAGGCAAGAAATCGGTGCGAGGGGGTTGGAATAGCAGCCAAATCCCAAACCCCAAACACAATCCCACCCAGCAACCTGTGCTAAGTGGGACTTTCACTAAATGAGACTCGTAATAGAGCCTGCATAGAGCCTGCGAAAAGATAGATCCTGTAAAAACGGGGCCGCTTAGGGCACGTCATCAATCCACCTCAGAACCCTTGAGGAATCAGCACTATCGCGCCCGCCCAAACAAACCAGGCTAGGGGCTAGAACTTCTAAGAAGCCTAAATTTCGCCGATAATTGATGATAGCCTCTAGCAACTAGAACGCGGCGAGACAGACCAGCACCAGCAGCAGCCCAATTAGATAAAAACGCCCCACAACCTGCGTTTCCGACCAGCCCGTTAACTCCAGATGGTGGTGCAGAGGAGCCATTTTAAACAGGCGCTTGCCAATGCCGTTTTCGTCCTTGGTGGCTTTGTAATAGCCGACCTGGGCAATTACCGACAGCGTTTCTGCCAGAAAAATACCGCTGAGGATGAGCAAACCAAATAGCGACTGGCTGAGGATTGCCACTGCTGCTAGCGCTCCGCCCAAAGCCAGGGAACCCGTGTCGCCCATGAACACGCGAGCAGGATTGTGGTTGTGTACTAAAAAGCCCAGATAGCTGCCACCCATCGCGGCACAGAAAATCGCCAACTCTGGGTGCGCAGGAGCGACAAGTGAGCCTAAACCCAGGAGAGCGATCGCCCCGGTGCCGCCTGCCAGACCGTCCAGTCCATCAGTCAGGTTGGTGGCGTTGCTCTCGGCCACCAGCACAAACCAAGCCACCAGCCAAAACAGCCCGCCCAGCGGCAGCGCCAGCCCCAGAGGCAGCAGCACCGTCGTCATACCTGCGAACTGATTGCCAAATGCCCAAATACAAAACAGTCCGCCGAAGCCAATCTGGAGCGCCAGCTTCATGCGGGGAGAAATGCCTTTGTTTGACTTGCGGCGGAGAATTTGCCAGTCGTCGAGCCAGCCGATAACACCGTAGGCCAGGGTCAATGCCGACACTGCCAGTACCGCTGGATGAAAACCAGAAAGCAACAGGGCGATCGCCACACCCACAGGCACCACAAAAATCCCTCCCATCGTGGGAGTGCCAGCTTTCTTCAGGTGAGCCTGGGGGCCGTCTTCGCGGATCACCTGACCCGCCTTCCAGATCCGCAGTTGGGGCACGGCAGCATATCCCAGCGCCGCCACAGCCGCTGCTGATAGCGCCAGGGGCAAGGTGAGGCTAGTCGCGTGCCAGGGCGATCGCCCCGACGTTACATCCAGCGCCGCCATCAGACAGACCAGCAAGATAGATAACGTTAGCAGCAAAGCGCGTCCCGTTACTGAAACTGACCGACCCGGAGAAATTTTTGCATCCACAGCTTGCGATTCCACTCCTCACCACAACCTCCACAGGCTCTAGACGCTTAGAAACGGAGACAAAGGCGCTCAGAGCGGCAGCCCTGACACGCAACCTCAGCTCAACAAAAAGCACTCAAGACCTGAAAGAGTTTCCTAAACCCAAATCCATCAGGCATTCCTGGAGCCTGGCTTGAGCCAAACGCTCCAGGCTGCTATCACCCTTCAAGGTGAACCCTAACGAATCCAGAAACTTTAAGCAAACGTCACACCACAAATAATACAGACGGGTAGAGTTTTTTCCACCCTCAATCTGGAAATTTACATTAGTTTACGCCGATTGCAGGTTTTTTGAGTCACATATTTGGGGATTTAGCCGGGAATCTAGCCCGGAATTTAGCCCAGCACTGTACCAGTGTAAGGTTGAATATGGGCAGAACTCAAATCTGGGGGCGGTGATCCCGCTCTCGCGCAGGTTCCGATCTCGCGCAAAATACGCGCAAAATACTAAGATGTAGTCCTCAAACGGGGAGGCGGAATAAATGTCCCACATTTTGGCGCTGGTGGTTGCTCTGGGCAGCTTTGGGCTTTATATGTCGGCATTTTTTCTGCCGGAGGTTTACCGCAAAAACGACTTAATTTGGAGCGGCGTGGGCATGTTCTATGCCCTGGTGCTGTGGGTACATGCGGGGCGTATTACGGGTGGCGTGCTGCTGGGGCAAATGGCTAGTGTAGCCTTGTTGGGCTGGATGGGATGGCAGCTTTTAGAATCGCGGCGGCTGCTGACGCCCTACGACCAGCAAACGCGGCTGCCCGGATCATCGCGAAACTTGGGCGATTTGCTCAAGCTGGCGTCGGAGGAACTGCCGGGACGTGTCCAGACTCAGTTCAAAGCCTTGCCGCAGCAGACAACGGGCTGGGTCAACCAGGTAACGGGG
>RFIF01000197.1 GCA_003695655.1 Cyanobacteria bacterium J069 | reverse complement strand
ACTGTCAAAAGGTAATTCCCGTTGGCAATCTCTCGCTCGTTGCCCCCGAAACCCATGAGGAACGACAGGAAGCCTACTTGATTCGGCGACAGTGGATTCGCTTGACGCAGCAATTTACCGACACGTCTGAAGCAATCCAGCGGGCTAAAAAGATTTTGAATCAGTTTGAAACCTATTTTGACGCCGCGACGATCGCCCGCATTCCCGACGAGTCTTTCGCGCTGATGGTCGGCGTCTTGCCTAGCACGGTGCGCCTGGCTCGTCGCCCCCTGTCTAGCAAGGTCAGCGTCAAGGTCAAGTCTTAGTTTTTAGTTTTAGCTCTGATTCGTTCTGAGTAATTTGACTAATCCCTGAGACACTCACTCAGGCGCTCTATAGTTCGCTGGTTTTCGGCAGGAGTGCCAATGGTAATGCGCAGCCCGCCGCAGGTTTTGCGAATTAGCGTCCCGGACGACTTGAGGTTTTGAAACATGGCCTCCAGGTTGGAGTCCGACGGATCGTTAAGCAGCCGCAGAAACAGGAAATTGGCGGCGCTTGGCCAAACGGTAATGCCAGGCAGCGGGGTGAGGGACTGGAAGAGGCGATCGCGCTCAGCCAGCAGGGTAGGAATCGCAGCTAACAGCGTATCTTGGTGGGCCAGGGCTAGCTCGGCCGCTCGCTGAGACAGGCTCGGCAGGTTGTAAGGCAGGCGAATTTTTTCAAGTGTGGCAGCCAGTTCGGGATGGGCGATCGCATAGCCGACCCGATGCGAAGCCAGTCGAAACGCCTTAGAAAACGTGCGCAATATGACCCAATTGGGACGCTGCCGCAGCTCTGGCAGCACGGTTTGCTGGCTAAATTCAAAATAGGCTTCATCGATTACCACCAGGATGTGGGGCGGCAAACCCCGAAGCCACGCCAGCTCGGCGGCTGTGAGCGCGTTGCCAGTGGGCGAGTTGGGATGCACCATAAACACCACGCGAATCGCTGGCTGCCCAGCCACAGGCGTTGCTATGGCCTGCGCTGCCGCCGTCAAATCGGTTTCAAAGGTGTGCTCGTCTCGCCCCACGCGCACGACGGGAACCCCCAGCGTACTGGCGGTGATACCATACATCGAAAAGGTTGGGTCGGCAACCAGCACCGAGCCTTCACTCCGCAGGCAAGTGGCAATCAGCAGCGATCGGATTAGCTCGTCGGAGCCACTGCTGACGGAAATATGGTGAGGCGTCACCCAGTCTGCCTCCAGCGATGCGGATCGGTTGGCATAGTGGGCGATCGCCGCCTTGAGCGCCTCATGCCCGCCGTCCGGGTAGCGGTTTGCCTCTAGCTCATGCTGATAGACCCAGGCCAGTTTTTGCTTCAGGTCTTCAGGCAAATCGTAGGGGCTTTCGTTGGTATCTAGCCGATCGATCGCCTCTGACGGCACCGGCACGCCAGGTGAAGACGAGCCATCTGCACCGCCGGGGTGAGGCGTGTAAGACACCAACTGAGCCAAATCAGACCGCAAAAAGGGAAGCATTGACAACGCCTATCGCTGCAAGCACACAGCCTAAAACCACTCCTCCTAGCATACGATTTTCGGTATCCATGCTGCCTAATCTGACTCACGAAAACTACAACAAGCTGCTTGGAGCCAGGCTTTTGCCGGGTTCGGATGCCGCATAGACGCAATGGTGTAGTCTGAATAGAGATAGTCCCAAAGATTTTGAACTCGACTTAAGTCTATGGATGATCGATTGCTGCCTGTTGTTTATCTCAGTGTTTTAGTGGCGCTGCTGGGAATTGCAGCTATATTTTTGTTCCGCCAAATTCTGAGAACGCGCCAAGTAGAAACTGCGCTGACACGCTTGCAAAACAGCCTGAGCAAGGGCGCAGGCACGGCGCTAGAGCACTATGAATTGGGCAGCATTTATCTAGATAAAAAGCTCTATTCGCAGGCGATCGCCCAATTCCAGAAAGCGCTAAAGTCCAAAGATCTTCAGGTTGATGAAAACGCAGCACTGATTTGCAACGCCCTTGGTTTTACCTACGCCGCTCAAGAGCAATACGACCTAGCCATTCGACAATATAAGGAAGCGCTGGAAAAACAGCCCGCTTATGTGACGGCGCTAAATAATCTAGGCTTTGCTTACGAAAAAAAACAGCTCATCACCCAGGCGATTGAGGTTTACGAGAAAGCGCTGGCGATCGATCCCAAAAACTCGACTGCCAAGCGGCGAGCAGAATCTCTCAAGCGGCGAGTGGTTTCATCTGCTTGAATAGCGCATGGTGAATAGCGCATGGTGAATAGCGTTGAATAGCGGGTACATGGGCGCGTACGGATTGAAATAAAAATCGGGGGTATCAACGCATTTTTGCGGATACCCCCGATTGCTTTCTGTTAATTCCGTAATAGCTAGGTTGCGCTATTAGCGCCTACTAGAGAGACAGTCAGCCCTCATCTCAGCTAGTCGTTTTCCCATTCTTCATGACCTAGCAAATCACCAATGCGATCGCGCAACAGAAAGTCACATTTTTCAAGTTCACACTCAACACAGGCCCACTCGCGGGCAGGAATATATTTGCAGAGGACGTAGATGGGCTGCTGACGGCTAACAATCCCTTTTTGAACCAGTTGGCGGACTTCGTCTTGAAGGAGATCCATAGTGTATTGAACGGTTTGGAGCATGATTTCGACCTCTGCACTAGAACTATCGAAACGTCGTGAGCGCTGCATACAGGGCAAACTTCGCAGGGCGAACCTGGAAACGCCCAGGTTTGAAAATGCCTTGCCCTGAAAACACTCTCAGAAACATTTTGTATTAAAAGTTATTGCTTGTTTACAATCGGCGTTACCTTTTGTATTTCAGTATACGGAACCATATTCATTCTCACGCCACTTCCTCGGTAGTGAGATTAAGAAATATTAAAAAGTCAAGAAATGATGACTTTTTGTAGTGCAGATTTACTAAACAGGACTTACGCAGTTGAAACGAGTTCTGTAGATTCTGGATGATTTTTCGCGGGCTGCGCCCGCGAAAAATCATCCAACTGCGTAAGTCCTACTAAATTTGAGCGATATTTTGGGAGATTTGGGACTGAGCTGATAGCTCGGCCCCTAGCTGAATGGACGCTTTCATGCTGCTAGCATCTGCAATTCCCCGTCCAGCAATATCGAAAGCTGTGCCGTGATCGGGTGAAGTTCGCACAAATGGCAGCCCAATTGTGGTGTTTACTGCTCGATCAAACGCCATCAGCTTGACAGGAATTAGCCCCTGATCGTGATATAGCGCTAGATAGGCGTCATGGGCAGACAGTGATGGCGCTGTGCCAAACCAAGCCTGTCCAGGGCGCACCCAGAGCGTATCGGGTGGAATGGGGCCATCCAGCGTTACTTGGGGATAGGTTTGCCGCATTGTATGAATCCACGGCGTCAGCCAGTCGATCTCTTCGCGCCCAAGCTGCCCCTGTTCGCCGCTGTGAGGATTCAGCCCGGCGATCGCCACTCTGGGCTGCTTAATGCCAAAGTCCTGCCTTAGGCTATCCAGCAGCAGCGAAAGCTTGCGCGTTAATAGGTCGGGCGTCAGGGCGTCGGGCACCTGCCGCAGCGGGATGTGAGTGGTTGCCAGCAGCGTCCGCAGCGTCCAGCCTGTATGGGGCGATCGCCCGACAAACAGCATCCCAAACCGCTCGACGTTTGCCTGCTCTGCTAACAATTCTGTTTGCCCAGGATAGTGATGCCCTGCCGCCTTCCAAGCCGATTTGGCGATGGGCGCGGTCACGATGCCGTCAAACTCTCCGGCCAGGGTATGGGCGATCGCCGTCTGCAAAAATCGGAAGCTGGCCTCTCCACTGGCGGCGCTCTCTTGCCCCGGCACAATGTCCTGTACTAGCTCGGGTTCCAGTGGCACGTCGATGATCGGTCGCGATAAACCTGCTGCCAAAGAGATGGGATTGGGCAAGCGGGAAAGCTGGTCACAGGTTTGCTGGAGCAGCCGCCGATTTCCCACTAGCGTCACCTCACAGGGCTGAGAGAGGGGGGCTGTGGCTAAGGCAGACAGGGCTTTAAGCACGACCTCTGGGCCAATGCCTGCGGGGTCTCCGAGGGCGATCGCTAATTTCGGATGCACCATAAACCTTGCTCAAGTAACACTTAACAAACTCAATACAAACTCAATTTCCAGAACCCAACCCGTTCAGAAGCTAAAACCAATCCATCAAACAGGCTGCAAACTGGCTTAAAATGCAACTTGCAAGCGATTTTGCAGGCTGGGATCAATTGCGATCAGAAATCCATCAGATTCCTAATTGGAGTCTTTCTGTGAAAGCAATTTTTGTCCCAGGTTTTTAGCAGACTCGCAAACTCGCAGACTCAACCTATACAGCCACTTATCAAGGAGATATCGAACACATGAGCGGTGAAATGCTGAATGCAGCCTTTTTGTCTTTTACCCTGATCCTGGTGGGTCTGGGCCTCGGTTTTGCGCTGCTCAAGCTCCAGGGTGGCGAAGAGTAATTCCCCAGGGTGTGCCTGATTTTTCGGTTTTGCTGTGTGCAAAAAACCTGCATGAAGAGTCAGGCACCCAAATCACTCTTTAAGGATCTTCTAACTGTAAAGTTCTTCAAAGATCTTCTAACTATCGTCTGGCTCGTCCAAGTGTTCCGCAACCTCGCGGTAAAGATTTAGCACGTGGCTGTCTTTGAGGTAATAGAACACGTTGCGACCCTGCTTGCGGTAGCTGACCAGGCGGAGCGATCGCAGCGCCCGAAGCTGATGAGAGACTGCCGACTCACTCATCTTGACCACCGCCGCCAGGTCACAAACGCAAAGCTCCTGCTGGGCCAGTGCCGACACAATCCGCAGCCGATTGGCATCTCCCAACAGCGCAAAGAACTCAGCCATCCGCTGCGCCTTCTCTACATTCAGCAAACCGCGCTGAGCCTGTCGCACATGTTCCAGATCAACCGGATGCCCTGTTGTGCAACCGGGACTATTTTCAGCCAAAGGCGCAGCAGGCTTGGTTGGAAGCGCCGATGCCGACCTTGGGGAAACAGCTTTGGCAGCAGATTTAGTCATAGGCTTTAGAGGCTCTAGAGAAAAAAAGGCTCTAGAGATCAAAATCTAGAGGTGAACTTATGATGAAGATTACTGACTTGTAAACTGGGCTACGATCCCCCAATCCTGGCAGAACCCTCTCTAGCCTAGCAATTTGCTTCCCATTCAGGACGCTTCGTAGAAAAACGAATTCGCAGAGCGGGCCGAAATATTAGAGAATGAAAGGTGTATCTTATAAAAAGTTAACGATTTCGGACGAAATCTATAATGACGTTACTCGTGGTCGGTGCAACTGGCACCCTGGGCAGGCAAGTGGTGCGTCGCGCACTGGATGAAGGATATTCGGTGCGTTGCCTGGTGCGAAGCTTCCGCAAGGCTTCGTTTCTCAGGGAATGGGGCGCAGAGTTGGTGCTGGGCAATTTGTGTGAGCCGGAGACGCTGCCCCCTGCCTTTGAAGGGGTAACGGCTGTCATTGATGCAGCAACGGCTCGGGCAACCGATTCTCTCAGCATCCGCCAGGTGGATTGGGATGGGCAGGTTTCGCTGATTCAAGCCGCTAAGTTAGCAGGCGTCGAACGCTTCATCTTTTTCTCAATTCTGGATGCTGAGAAATATCCCGATGTGCCGCTGATGGAGATTAAGCGCTGCACCGAGCAGTTCCTGGCTGAGTCGGGGCTAGGCTACACGATCTTGCGAACTGCTGGCTTTATGCAAGGGCTAATTGGCCAATACGCGATTCCCATTTTGGAAAAGCAAGCGGTGTGGGTGACGGGCGATACCTCCCCAATCGCCTACATTGATACGCAAGATTTGGCTCAATTTGCGGTGCGAGCGCTGAAGGTGCCAGAAACTGAGAATCGCACCTTCCCGGCAGTGGGGTCGCGGGCGTGGGGAGCCTACGAGATCATTCGTCTCTGCGAACGCCTATCCGGGCAAGAGTCGAAGGTTTCTCGGATGCCGCTGGGTCTATTGCGGGCTGCCCGCAAGATCGCCCGGTTTTTTCAGTGGGGCTGGAATCAGGCAGATCGCTTAGCGTTTACTGAAGTGCTGGCGACGGGTAAGCCTTTGACTGCCCCGATGGCAGAAACCTATCAGGTGTTTGGCATTAATCCTCAAGAGCTGACAACTTTAGAAGGCTATATGCAGGAATACTTCAGCCTGATTATGAAAAAGCTGAAGGAAGCGGAGTATGAAAAAGAAAGGGCAAAGGAAAAGGCAAGGAAGCGCAAGATGAAGCGATCGCCCTTCAAAAAAGTTGAAGAACCCAAGTCTTAATTAGTGGTTGGGGGTTGTTGCTCCGCAACGCTGACGCGAGAGGGGTTGGGGGTTAGTCCCGACCCCTTTTGTTTGGTTCTAGACAAAGCCGAGCGACATGCCTACCAGCAACACAAAGCCAATCCAGACGTTCTGCCGGAAGATTTGACCGTAAAGGGGGGGATTTGGCATTTTAGCGCTAATGCGGCTGAGGCGGAGATATTGCCAGGCCCAGAGGGCGATCGCCCCCACCAGCGCAACCCAATACAGCCCGTTCAGCTCCATCAGCCAGCCGAGCTTGCCCAGCAGCAGCGCTGTTGCCGTGAAAAACGCGCCAACGGCTTGAGTAGCATAGCGCCCAAAGAAAATGGCGCTGGAGTTGACCCCGACACGCAGATCATCTTCTCGATCGGCCATGGCGTATACGGTGTCAAAACCGAGCGTCCACAGCACGGTTGCGCCCCAGAGCAGCCAGGTTTCCTGCTCCAGCGTGCCCGTCACCGCGCTCCAGCTAATCAGCACGGCAAATCCCCAAGCTAGCGACAGCACCAACTGCGGCACCGAAAACACCCGCTTGGCCAGCGGATACAGCACGATGACCGGAACTGCCGCCACACACAGCCAAAAGCTGAGGGGAGTTAGGTACAGCGAAAGTCCCCAGGCGCAGAGCATCGACACCAGCGCAACGACGATTCCTGTGCGCACTGACAGCGCCCGCGACGCTAACGGTCGGGTTTTGGTGCGCTGCACCTGCGGATCGATATTGCGATCCCACAAATCATTAACCACACAGCCTGCCGCGCTCGTCGCCAGCGTGCCCAGCACCACCACCCCTATCAAAATCAGCGGCGGATTGCCCCGTGCCGCCAGCACCACTGCCCACAGCGCCGGAATCATCAAAATTAGCCGTCCGGCGGGCTTGTCCCAGCGCAAGAGGCGAACAACTTTGAGCCAGGTGGGTTCGGGCTGGGGCGAAGGATGGGTGACAATAAACTGAATTGTTAGAAGCTTGGGAAAGTGAATGCTCTCATCTTTAGCCTACAGGGTTGCTGGCGATGGCGGAAAGATGAAGAAATGAGGAAGTCGAGAATTAGTGCAGACAGCAAGCTGAACAGTGTTCGGATAGGACACGTTCAGTTTCTACAATAAAGGCAGAGTCAAATTCAAAAGGCTATGAAAGTGCCATGACTGAAGTTCGCCATCCCGCTTCTCCAAACGCTGCAAATTCCTCAGCCAGTGCGCCTTATTTTGTAATTTATGACGGCAACTGCAACCTTTGCGTCAATCTGGTGAAGCTGCTGGAATCAATAGATCAGGGCAAAACGTTTCAATATGCGCCGATGCAAGATGAGCCAACGTTAATGCGGTTTGGCATTACGCAACAGGACTGCGAGCTAGGGATGATCTTGCTGCGGGCGGATGCGCCAGAGATGCGCTGGCAGGGCAGCGATGCGGCTGAGGAGATTGGGCGTTTGTTGCCTGTGGGAAATGGGTTTGTGGCAGCCTATCGGGCGCTGCCGGGAATGAAATGGGCGGGCGATCGCCTGTATGAACAAGTCCGCGACAACCGCTATGCGCTGTTTGGCAAGCGCGATCGCCTTTACACCTCGGCCTATCCGATCTGCGATCTGGGCAACTGTCACTTGCAGCCAGACACCGCTGCCGATCGCCCAGCCGAGTGAGCGTTTTGCTGGCCTTTAAGCTGAGACACAACGCAAAGCATGATCCAAGCGTGCCAGCTTAGCCATACTTGGAGCCTTGTCAGCCCTTCGCTAGAATGGCTCCATCTTCTTCGTCTGCCAGGAATTGACTCCAGGGATTGACTATAGTGCTGCAACAACCTGCCCGTTCTACTCCCATGCCGCCGCTGGAAAGTGGCGATCGCCTCACCCGCGCCGAGTTTGAGCGTCGCTATCAGGCAACGCCAGAACACTTCAAAGCCGAACTCATTGAAGGAGTGGTTTACGTGGCATCTCCGGTTAGAGTCTTTCATGGCAACCCTCATTTCAATCTCATTACCTGGCTAGGGGTTTACAGCGCAGCGACGCCGGGCGTCAGTGGGTCAGATAACGCGACAACCCGGTTAGACATGGACAATGAACCCCAGCCGGATGCGTTGTTGCGGATTGAAACGGGAGGAACATCGACGATTAGCGAAGACGGCTACATCGAGGGGGCACCAGAACTGATTGCAGAAATTGCCGCCAGCAGCGCCGCGATCGACTTGGGAGCCAAGCAAAACGCCTATCGCCGCAACGGGGTGCAAGAGTATTTAGTCTGGCAGACCTTTGAAAATCATCTAAGCTGGTTTCGCTTGCAGGCAGAAGCCTATGTGCTCATAGAACCCGATGCGGACGGCATCATTCGCAGTAGTGTGTTTCCAGGACTCTGGCTGGACGTGCCGGCGCTGCTGGAGGGCAAGATGATGGAGGTGCTCAATGCGCTGCAAGCTGGACTGGCCGACCCGGCTCATCAAGCCTTTGTGGCACAACTCGACGGGCGATCGCCAATGAACCGCGAAAGATAGCCGCAGAGCGTTGCGCAACAAGGCTTAAGTTCTGCCGCCCTGCTACTTTTGGGTTGCAGACAGCGGCGCTTCTGCATTCTCGAAGTCGGCTGGCGGGCTGGGCAGCGCGGGCATAAATCGATCCGTCAGATTTTTCACAATGATGTATAGGACGGGCACCATAAACAGGCTCAGCAAGGTTGCCAAAAGATAGCCGCCAAAGATCGCTGTCCCAATCGAGCGGCGGCTGGCGGCTCCGGCTCCTGTGGCAATCATCAGCGGGAAGAAACCCACCAGGCTAGAGAAGCCCGTCATCAAAATCGGGCGCAACCGTTCCTGGGCGGCCTCAACCGCCGCTTTGGTGATCGGCAGCCCCTTCTCGCGCAACTGGTTGGCATATTCCACAATCAGAATCGAGTTTTTGCTCGCCAAACCAATCAGCATCACCAGCCCCACCTGGGAATACACGTCGTTAGCCTGACCCCGGAGGAACTGTGCGCCGAGCGCCCCCAGCACCGCCAGCGGCACCGCAAACAGAATGATCGCGGGGTCTACAAAGCTGCCATACTGTGCCGACAGCACCAAATACACCATCAGCAGACCCAGACCGAACAGCAGCGGTGCTTGTCCGCCCGACTCAATTTCCTCCAGGGCTGTGCCCGTCCACTCAAACCCCAAGGTGGGCGGAAAGACCTGCTGGGCCACCTGCTCCATCGCGGCGATCGCCTGTCCAGAACTCTTGCCCGGAGCCGCACCACCCTGCACCGAGATCGATCGCAACAGATTGTAGTGGGTAATGGACTGGGCGCTGGTGGTGGGCGTGAGCGTCACCAAGTTGCCCAGGGGCACCATCTGCCCAGACCCTGAACGAACGTAAAGCTGATTCACGTCTTCGGGCTGGGCGCGGAACGGTTCATCTGCCTGGACATAAACCCGATAGCTGCGCCGATCCAGCGTGAAGTCGTTTACATAGTCCGACCCCAGGAAACTCTGGAGCGTCGAGAAAATGTCACCTAGATCCACGTCTAGCGCTTTGGCGCGATCGCGGTTGACATCCACCACCAGTTGGGGGGTGCTGGCCGAATAGGTCGAAAATACCGCCTGCAAATTCGGATTCTGGTTGGCCGCGCCCATCAGCGCATAGAGATATCCCACAAACTCATTGAGCGGCACATTGCCTCGCCGATCCTGCATTTCCAACTGGAAGCCCCCAAAGTTGCCTAAGCCCTGAATCGACGGCGGATTTAGTGAAAAGATGCGGGCCTTGGGCATACCGAAAAACTTCATTTGCACTTGCCCAATGATTTCTTGGACAGACTGACCACGGCCTTTGCGCTCTTCCCATGGCTTTAGCAGTGTGAACATGATGCCCTGGTTGGGTGCAACGCCTGCAAAGCTAAAGCCCGTCACTGCAAAGTTGGATTCCACTTCGGGCACCTTACGCACCTCTGCGGAGGCCTCGTCTAGAATCTTTTTCGTATAGTTGAGCGACACGCCTTCGGGAGCCTGTACCAGCGTAATGAAATAGCCCTGATCTTCTTCTGGCAAAAAGGCTCCTGGCACCGTGCGATAGATCCAGAATGTGGCCATCAACGCCAGCACAAAGCCCCCCAGCACCCAATATTTCAACTGAGAGAGCACGTTGAGCGATCGCTGATAGCGCTGCCGCACCCCATCCAAAAATCCGTTAAACCGCTCAAACTGTCGCCCCAGCCAGCCTTGATGCTCGGAACGCGGACGCAGCAGCAGCGCTGCCATAGCAGGTGAGAAGGTTAGCGCATTAAACGTAGACACGACGATCGAGAAGGCGATCGTGAGCGCGAACTGACGATAGATTGCGCCTGTCGTGCCAGGGAAGAACGCCACAGGGACAAACACCGCCATCAGCACCAGCGAGGTTGCAATCACCGCGCCAGAAAGTTCTTTCATGGTTTCGGATGCGGCACGGAACGGGTTCATGCCGCGATCTTGCACCTTGGTCGCGATCGCCTCCACCACCACAATTGCATCGTCCACCACCACGCCCGTTGCCAGTGTGAGACCAAAGAGCGTCAGCGTGTTGATTGAGAAGCCGAATATGCGAGTGAATATGAACGTCCCGATCAGCGCCACCGGAATGGCGATCGCTGGCACCAGAGTAGTCCGCCAATCTTGCAGGAAGATGAACAACACCAGCACCACCAGCAGAATAGCGGTGATTAGGGTATAGACCACATCTGTCAAGGAAACCTGAACGAAACTGGTAATGTCAAACGCCACAGCATAATCAATACCAGGCGGAAAGGAGCGCTTCAGATTTGCTAGCTCTCTGCGGATGGCGGCCGTCGTCTGAAGCGCATTCGAGCCGGAACGCTGCGTGATTCCTAACCCGATTGCCTCTGTATCGTTGTAGGTCAAAAACGTGCCGTAGTTTTCCGCCCCCAGCTCAGCCCGGCCCACGTCTTTTAGCCGGATCAGATTGCCGCCTTCGGCCGTTCTCAGCACCAAGTTCTCAAACTCCTCGACGGATTTGAGCTGGCTGTCGGCCCGCAGGTTGATCTGATATTCCTGGTTGGGGTCAGACGGCTGCTGCCCCAGTTGCCCTGCGCCCACCTGGAGGTTTTGCTCACGAATGGCGGTCGTTACATCCTGCACCGTGAGTCCGCGAGCCGCCAGCCGCGCCGGGTCAAGCCACAGACGCATGGCAAACTTTCGTTCCCCAAAGATTTGGATCGACCCGACCCCAGGCACCCGTCGCAGCGCCTCCACCATGTAGAGGTCGGCGTAGTTGCTGAGGAAGAGGCTGTCATATTCGCCGTTGGTGGGATAGAGAGCGATCGCCATCAAGAAATTGCTGGATGACTGCTCCACCGTAATCCCAGTGCGGGTCACCAGTTCTGGCAGTCGTGGCTCTGCCCGTGCTACCCGGTTTTGCACGTTCACTGCGGCGATATCGGGGTCTTGCGACGCATCGAAGGTCACTGTGATCTGGCTGGTGCCGTCGCTGCCGCTGCTAGAACTGATGTAGCGCAGCCCATCTACGCCATTGATTTCCCGCTCCAGGATGTTTGTCACGGCGCTTTCCACCGTTTCCGCATCCGCACCAGGATAGTTGGCCGTCACTACTACCTGCGTCGGCGTGATGTCAGGAAACTGAGCGATTGGCAGCGTCGGCAGCACCACCAACCCCAGGAATACCGTGATGATGGCGCAAACTAGCGTAAAGACGGGTCGTTTGATAAAAAAGTTGGCAAACATGAGGTTGGGGATTAAGGGGGCAGGGGTCAGGGGTCAGGAATTAGGGGAGGTCATGAGATAAGGGGATGATGAGATGAGGCTTTCTGCCCCTGACACCTAACCCCTAACCCCTAACCCCTAGTTTCCTAACCCCTCCTACTGGGCCATGGCTTGTGCGGGCATAATCGGTGCGCCTTCGGTCAAGTTGAGTACACCAGAGACGATCACCTCTTCTCCAGGCTGGATACCAGAAATCACCTGGTAGCTGTTGCCCTGAATGCTGCCCAGGGTGACCAGGCGCTGACGGGCTACCTGCATGGGCGGCTGTCCAGGCTCGGCGGCGGGTGGGGCGGGCTGGTCGGGGTTGGCTTCGGCCTGCTCTGCTACATAGACGAAGGTTTGCCCGGCAATGCGGGTAACGGCTGCCGTGGGCACCAGCAGTCCAGGCTGGCTGCTCCAAATCACGCGGGTACGCACCAGTTGTCCATCGCGCAGGGTGCCATCGTTGTTAAAGCTCGCCTTTGCCAGCACCGACTGCTCACCGCTGCTCACCGCTGGCGATACAAAGCTAATTTGACCTCTTAGCACTGGCTGTCCCTGCTCGTCGAGCAGTTCTACGGGAACCCCGACCCGGAGCTGGCGCGATCGCTCGATCGGAACTGCAATGTTCACGTCCAGCGTGTTGTTTTGAATGATGGTGGTCATTGCGGTGCTCTGAGTCACCAGATCGCCTACCTTCATGGGAATATCGCCCACCACTCCGGCGATGGGGGAAAGCACCTGGCGGTCTTGCAGGTTTTCTGCGGCGACGTTGCGGTCGGCCTGGGCCCGCCCAATTT
>RFIF01000196.1 GCA_003695655.1 Cyanobacteria bacterium J069 | reverse complement strand
TGTTGTTAGTGTCCCTTAACTTCAAGATGTAGTCAAGAATCCAAAAGGCGATCGCCCATCATTCCATCCGAAGATTTCCTAATGATTGCGCTAGAGGCGGCTACCGACGGTCGCTTGCCTAGCGCGTTTGGTCTGCCCAGGGGGTTAGACGGCGAGAAACAGCCCGCAGCGTATAGTCCAGCAGCAGCCCAATACCGCCAATCACTGCGATGCAAAAGAGCACTTTGTCGGTCTGCAAAAATCGCTGCGACTGCACAATGCGAAACCCCAGACCGCTCTGGGCCGCCACCAGTTCGGCAATCACTAGATAATTCCACGCGCCGGAAATATTCACGCGCAAGGTGTCTAGCACGCTGGGAAAGGTAGCGGGCAAAATCACCCTAAACAGGACATCGCGGCGATTCGCGCCCAGGGTATAGGCGACATTGATCATTTCATTGGGAATGAATTTCACGGCATCCGCCACCATGATCGCGTTATATAGCACCACCCCTAGAAAAATAATTAGCACCTTCGACAACTCGCCCAAGCCGACCCAAATCACCAGCAGCGGCACAAAGGCGACAACTGGCATGTAGCGTACAGTGCCCACCAGCGGCGCAAACAGGCTTTCCATGCTCTCGAAGGTGCCCATGAGAATGCCCATCGGCACGCCCACCAGCGCCGCCAGCAAAAAGCCCCCCAGCACTCGTCCGCTGCTTGCCAAAATATCGCGGGTTAACCCATCTTGAAAGAGGGTGATGCCTGCTTGCACGACAGCGGTCGGCGTGGGCAGGAAGATTGGCCGCACCCAGCCGCCGTAGCTGGCGATCGCCCAAATCAGCAGCGGCACCCCCAGCGCCAACCCCATCAGCAGCAGCGCCAGCCGTTTAGGAAAACCCTGACGGATGCCCCAGAAGATGGACGGCTGGAGGTACTTTTTGGGCGGGGGCACAATGTGCAGGTCGGAATTGCTAGCTGTCATGAGAGATTGAGGGTGGGGATTATGAGTTTAGGGAAACGTTGGGATTTTGGTTGGTAAAGTGCTGAAGTTTATCGATAATCTGTGGATCATCGCTGAAGTTTAACTCCTCAAGCCTATGCAATCTATTCGTAATGTAGTGAATGTGGTCATTATGTTTATGCTGTTGGCGTTCATCGCTAGCAGCCTGTTCCGGCTGGGTGTCTTTTTCTTGAGTGGTGGATTGTCTGCCTCTTAGACGCTGTGTCTGGCGAATTGATCCCCCTAAATCCCCCTTAGCAAGGGGGACTTTGAGATGATCCCCCTAAATCCCCCTTAGCAAGGGGGACTTTGAGATGATTCCCCTAAATCCCCCTTAGTAAGGGGGACTTTGAGGTGATCCCCCTAAATCCCCCTTAGCAAGGGGGACTTTGAGCCGATTTTTCGATGTTCTCAACGTTGACCCTAACCCCTAACCCTAAACCCCTTATGTCCGACGCACTCTCGCCCACAGTTAGCGATCGCATTTGCAAGCACATGAACGAAGACCACGCCGAAGCGGTGCTGCTCTATGCCCAAGTGTATGGTGGCGCAGCAGCGGCAACCGCAGCCCAGATGGTATCGATTGACCCGGAGGGCATGGTTCTGGAAGCGCATCTGGATGACACCGTAACTCCCCTGCGAGTTGCTTTTGACCACACGCTGCAAGACTCCGAAGATGCCCACCAAACGCTGATTGCGATGGTGCGGCAGGCGCGATCGCAGGCGGAAAGCAGATGACATTTTAGATTTTCGATTTTGGGTCTAGCGTAAAAATTCCCAATCCAAAATCCAAAATCCCCTACCGTCGCCCATAGGCGGTCATCGGCTCTTTGATCAAGCGGATATAGAGATGACGGAAGGTGGACTTGATCACACGGGGCATCCCAAAGTCGATGGGCATGAGGCGGTCGGACAGTTTCCAGTTCTCAATCCGCAGGTCAGCAGGCTGGCACAGCGGAAACTCGATCTGGCGCAGCGAGGGACACAGCCCCAGGCGCTGAGACGCCGCGACCGTGGGCACCTTGGCAGGATCAACCTGAAGAATGTCTACTAAGGCGCGATCGCAAGCAAACACGTCGGCCGACGCCGCCAGCACGCCCAGCGTCCGGGGTTCGCCACCGCTGGGCCCGTTGCCTTCGTGACCAATGATGCCGTCGGCGATGGTGAGACTGGGGGCGATCGCCCGCGCCGTTTCCACCAGCATTTCTCCAAAGCGGCGGCTGTCTTTGCCCGCTTCCATATGCCACCAGGCTTTCATCTTGCCGGGGACGCAGCCGAAGAGATTTTTCACGCCCAGCGACAGAGTAAGCTGCATGTGCGATTTCACCTTGGGCAGGTTGATCACCACATCCGCTTCCATCGCTTCTTTGCACAGCAGCAGGTGATTGAAGTTCTCGCCTACAGTTTCATAGCGGCGACCGTTCCAGTCTACAATCGGCAGATTTAGCTCGTCGATCAGCGGCTGGTAGCCATTGGCGATCGCCACGCCCCGCGCACTGCCAAACGCCGGACTGTCGCCCAAAAACGGCTTGCCGCCCGCCTCCTGCACCAGTTGCGCCACCCCATAGACCAGCTCCCACCGCGTGACGCATTCTTTGGTCGGCCGCGATCCCGTCAGCAGGTTCGGCTTTAGCAACACGCGATCGCCCGGTTTCACAAACGCGCCCATGCCGCCCAGCGGCTCCAGCAGGGTTTGCAGCGAATGGCGCAAAGCGTCATGTTCATAGCTGGTGGCGCGAAGCAGGCTCACGGTTGACATAAAAGAAGGAGTGCTAAGAAACGGCTGAAAAAACTATCTTGATTTTGCACCATTCCACCGAAATGGGTAGCCGCCAACCATCCCCAACCGAAATAATAGAAGCAGCCTACCCCATCACCCCCTCTCTCCCTCTCCCCCTCAAACCCATGCCC
>RFIF01000195.1 GCA_003695655.1 Cyanobacteria bacterium J069 | reverse complement strand
GACACCTATTGATGTGTATAAAAAAGGATACAGGATTCATGCTTCTACACGTATGCTAATTTGATTTGTCATTACACCTAATCCCTAACCCCTAATCTTTAGGACTTACGCAGTTGGATGATTTTTCGCGGGCTGCGCCCGCGAAAAATCATCCAGAATCTATAGAACTCGTTTCAACTGCGTAAGTCCTGATCTTATAAGTCCTGATCTTATTGAAATATTAAAAAGTAGCGAAATATACCATTTATTGGGCATTATGGAAACAGATGTGGACAGGGCGATCGCTTCAAATCCCTTACTGCCCGTCCCCAAAGGAGAGATTTATGATCAACTTGCTGTCTAACGCCGCAGCAGACTCCGCCGCCAACGCCATCCTCAATGGCAACGGCAGCAAGAGTCTCCTCGATGGGTCTGCCCACAGCACGCTGCTGTCAGATGCCAATCGACGACTCGAAAAGGCGCTGAAATATGTCTCGATCAACGAAGACGTGGCAGAACGGCTGCGCTATCCCAAGTCCAGCCTGATTGTGTCAATTCCGGTACGGATGGATAATGGGGCGCTGCGTATCTTTCAGGGCTATCGCGTGCGCTACGACGACAGCCGCGGCCCCACCAAAGGCGGCGTGCGCTATCATCCCGGCGTGACGCTGGATGAAGTGCAGTCGCTGGCATTCTGGATGACGTTTAAGTGTGCCGTGCTAAACCTGCCCTTTGGCGGCGCAAAAGGCGGCATTACGCTGAATCCCAAAGAGCTGTCGAAATTTGAGCTAGAACGGCTGACGCGGGGCTATGTGGATGCGATCGCCGACTTTATCGGCCCCGACGTAGACATTCCCGCTCCCGATGTCTACACCAACCCAATGGTGATGGGCTGGATGATGGATCAATACAGCATTATTCAGCGCAAGATCACGCCCGCCGTCGTCACGGGCAAACCGATCACGATGGGCGGCAGCCAGGGGCGCGAATCAGCCACCGCCATGGGCGCATTTTTCGTGATGCAAACAGTGCTGCCCCGGCTGGGCAAATCGCCGGAAAATACCACGGTTGCCGTGCAGGGCTTTGGCAATGCCGGGTCGATTATTGCAGAGCTGCTCTACAAAGCAGGCTACAAGGTGGTCGCGGTCAGTGATTCGCAGGGCGGCGTGTATGCCTCCCAGGGACTCGACATTCCCAGCGTGCGCCAAATCAAGGAATCGAGCCGCAAGCTGAAGGCGATTTACTGTGAAGGCACCGTCTGCAACGACCAGGAGCATTCCACCATTACCAACGAGCAGCTTTTGGAGCTGGATGTGGATGTGCTGGTGCCCGCCGCCTTGGAAAACCAGATCACTGCGAAAAACGCCGGACGCATCCAGGCGCGCTATATCTTTGAGGTGGCAAATGGGCCCGTCACCTCCGATGCCGACGAAATTTTGGAAACCCGTGGCATTCAGGTGTTCCCCGACATTTTGGTGAACGCGGGCGGCGTGACGGTGAGCTATTTCGAGTGGGTGCAAAACCGCAACGGCTTTTACTGGTCGGCGGATAAGGTGAACCACCGACTGGAGTTTGCCATGAAGCAGGAAACAGAGAATATTTGGGCGATCGCTCAAGATCATGACATCGACCTGCGCACTGCCGCCTATGTCCATGCGCTGAATCGGCTAGACGACGCCATCCGCGCCAAGGGCACGCGGGACTTTTATGTGAGCTAATGTGTGAGCTTAAGACTGGGTGAGTGAGTAATGACGGAGTAGCGCGTTACTCACTCACCGCGCCAGCACTTGCGCGATCGCCGCTTCTAGCTCTGCCTGGCTAAGGCGTGTCAGCACAAACACCTCCTGAAACGTCTTGCCTTTGCGAGCAATCAGCTTGTGACCGCCACGAACGGGCACTGATACCTTCAGGCAAAAATCAGGGCGGTTGGCGCGGGCTTTGCCAATCACCGCAGGCGTAATCGTCTGCACACCGTCCACCTGCGTTAGCCGTTCCAAAATGGGAATCAGCCCCGGCAAATGGGTGGAATGGTTCCACACCAGCCGCCCCGGTGGTTCAAGAGGAGGAGCCTCTTTTGATTTTGCGGGTTTCGCCTTGGGGGATTTCATCAATCCCTACGCCGCTTCAAGGGGAGCCATCGTCAGCCCTTCGCGGCGGAGCTGCTGATGATATAGCTCAGCCTGCTCTTGGGGGCCGACCCAGACGATCGCCTGCCCCTCATGATGAATCTGATTGGTCAAGTCCCAGGCGCGATCGCCCGACATCCCCGGAATATATTTCACCAGGCACTCCGCCACATGCTGAAACGTGTTGAAGTCGTCGTTCAACACAATCACCTTGTAATTTGGATAGGTCTTGCGGACTGTTTGACTCGTCTTTTCGGGTGCAACCGTGGGCGCGGCGGCCATGGCAGTGGGTGCGAAAGAGGCAGTCATCAGCATAAAAATCGCAACCAAGCTCTACTTTAAGCAAGATGTAATAATTTCCCTTTCCTAGTCTACCTGTAGCTCCTAATTTTGGGTAGAACCGTAGGGAATCTCGATCTCAAACACCGTGCCTTGTCCCGGCGTCGAGCGACAGCGCAATTCGCCGCCGTGCTTTTCCACCACCACCTGATAGCTGATGGCCAGCCCCAGTCCCGTCCCTTTGCCCACGGGCTTGGTCGTAAAAAACGGATCAAACAATCGCTGCTGCACGGCTGGCGGAATGCCGGGGCCATTGTCGGCGATCGCCACATAGATTCGGTCATCTGCCATCTTCTGTGTCTGAATCGAGATCTGCGGCTCAAAGGCGCGCCCCCGCTCCAGTTCCTCCTCCAGCGCATCCACCGCATTGCTCAGCAGGTTCATAAACACCTGATTGAGCTGCCCCGCATAGCACTCAATTTCGGGCAGGTCGCCATAGTCTTTTTCGATGGCGATCGCCACACAGGCTTCGCCCTTCGTTCCCGGCACGGGACGCGGCTTCAGGCGGTTTTGCAAAATCATCAGCGTGCTGTCGATGCCGTCGTGCAGGTTCACTGCCTTCATTTCAGCTTCGTCCATGCGCGAAAAAGTGCGCAGCGACGCCACAATTTTCTGAATGCGATCGGCTCCCACCTTCATCGACGTGAGCAGCTTGGGCAAGTCGGCCATCAAAAAATCCAGATCGACCGTCGCCGCTCTTTCCTGAATGCTGGCATGGGGCTGGGGATAGTGCTGTTGATAAAGCTGAATCATTTCCAGCAGCTCTTGAATGTACTGATGGGCGTAGGTGAGGTTGCCGTAAATAAAATTCACCGGGTTATTAATTTCATGCGCCACGCCCGCCACAAGCTGTCCCAGACTCGACATCTTTTCGTTTTGAATCATCTGGCTCTGGGTGCGCCGCAGTTCTACCAGCGTTGCCTGAAGATCCTGGGTCTTTCGTCGCAGTTCCGTTTCCGACTGCTGCAATTGAAACTGCGCCCGCTTGCGCTCGGTGATGTCGCTGATCGTGCCCACCATCCGATAGACCTCGCCCGCTTCGTTTTCCACAAAAGCGCCGCTGTCTTGGACGTAGATGTAGCTGCCATCGGCTTGCTGGAAGCGATATTCCTCCACCTGATAAGGCAGCCGCAGTTGCAAAGCCCGATCCAGCCGCGTCAACACATCTAACAGGTCGTCCGGGTGTATCCGCTCTTTCCAGCCCTCAAAGCCAAACTGCTGAAAGGCTTCGGGACTGTAGCCCGTCATGCTGGCGATCGCCCCTGCCCACAGAATCTGCCCCGTCCGAAAGTCGCAGTCGTAAATCAACTGTCCCGTGCGTTCTGCCACCAGGCGAAACCGCTCTTCACTCTCACGCAGCGCCGCCTCGACCATCCGGCGATCGGTAATATCCAGCGCCGTCCCCACCAGTCGATACACGCGCCCAGCCCCGTTTTTCAGCGGATTGAGCGTCGTCAAAAACCAGCGCTCCTGTCCCTGAAACACCCGGCATTCTTCGTAAACGTAAACGGTTGCCTGCTCCACACAGGTACGAAACCGGCGGGCAATTTCCCCGCCCTGCTCTGGGCCAAACACCTCCTCCAGCGGTTTTCCGGCCACATCGACCGACCGCTTGCCCACATCTTGCTCACTAACGGGGTTCCACCCGGCAACGTAGAGATCGCCATTTTCCCGAACATCGCACACAAAGACGGAATATCCAACGCCTTCATAGATGCTGCGGAGAAACTGCTCCTGCTCGCGCAGCTTGGCGTCTGATCCAGCCCCCAACCGAGGCACCAGAGCAGCTTCTGAGTGAGAGGGAGAAGGAGGGATAAAATCTGGCAATTCTGACACGGTTTAGTCTTCTAGGGGGTGTCGTGAGTGCTCGGTTCGGGCAATTCCGGAGTGTGTATTGGGTTCACATCTGTCTTAAATTAATCTGTCTCAAATTAATCTATCTCAAACTAATAATTAATCTGTCTCGAATTAATCTGTCCCGGATTAATTTGTCTCGGATTAATATTTAATCAACGCTTAATCAAATGCCTAATTAAGGCTTACACCCTTTAGCCAGCCACGTCCGGTCTACAAAACACTAAGCAAAACATGGAGCGAAACATTGAGAAGCTGGACGAATCCACCGCACTCCTTTATTACCAAAGCGTCCTAATACCAACGTCCTAAAGCGCCATGAGGTAAACGCAGTATTTACTCCAGCTTAGTCTCGTTTCCGAGTCACGTTTCCGAGTCACGTTTCGCCCCTCTCGACCGGGAGAGTGCTGCATCTGACCCCAGCATTCCCTGAAACAGATCAAGGCGTTGCTGAATCGGTCTATGAAATAGTTTCTGAAAGCCTTGAGGCTCTGTCCTCAATCCGACGAAATCATAGCGTCATTCAGCAACGCCCAGATCAATTTTTTCAAAGTTTTTCAACTGGTTTTCAGACAAACCTAAAGAAAGACCAAAGCTTACCCAACCTGCCTTGTGGAAAACCTGTGGATTTCTGTGGAAAACCTGTTGAAAGGATCGTGGAAAGCGGGTTTCGATCGGGGAAAAGTTTGGAACTCAGCGGGACGCTGTGGAAAAAGACGGGTGTTTTCCACAAGTTTTCCACAGGACAGATCGGATTCTGATCGCGATTTGGCCAGTGATCCCCAACTTTTTCCACACTTTCCACAGGCCCTACTACTACGCTTCCTTCTTTTAAAAATTTTTCCGATCCAGTTCCCCAACCCAGGCAGATAGCCCAGTTTAAACCGAACCGTCAACGGTGCTAGGATGACGTTCCAACCCTGTTGAACACGAACGGTTTTTCTAGGGTTCCCCAACCTGCCAGTCTGCAAACGCTCTCGCCGAGTTCTTTTCAGTGCTTTTCTATGAAACTTATCTGCCCTCAGAGTGAACTCAATGCCCACTTGTCGCTGGTTAGCCGTGCGGTGCCGTCTAATCCGAGCCATCCCGTGCTGGCAAACGTGCTGATGAATGCGGATGAGGACAAGCAGCGGATCAGTCTGACGGGATTTGATCTGAGTCTGGGAGTGCAAACGAGCTTTGCGGCGCAGGTTGAGGAGGGTGGTGTACTGACATTGCCAGCCAAGCTGCTGGGCGATATCGTGTCGCGGTTGCCCAGCGAAGACATTACCCTCAGCACTGAGGCAGACGGCAGCCTGGCGACGCTGATCTCGGCGCTGGGGCGATATCAGGTGCAAGGGTTGGAGGCGACTGAGTATCCTGAATTGCCAACCGTCGAGACTGGGGAAGCAGTCTATCTGCCCGTAGAGCAGCTCATCGATGGACTGCGGGGGGCGCTGTTCGCTGCCAGCACTGATGAGACGAAGCAGGTGCTAACGGGTGTGCATGTGGCGGTGGCGGCTGAGGAAATGGAGTTTGCGGCGACGGACGGACACCGGCTGTCGGTGGTGCAAACGGTGAAGTCGGAAGCAGGGGAGTCAGGGGACGGTGCTACTGAAGAGGTGGCGTTTAATGTAACAGTGCCGGGTAAGGCGCTGCGGGAGCTGGAGCGGATGTTGCAATTACATCCGGCAGGAGAGGCGATCGCCCTCCGGTTTGATCAGGGGCAGCTTCTGTTTCAGTGGGACAATCAGCGCCTCACCAGCCGCCTGCTAGAAGGGCAATATCCCAATTACCGCCAGCTCATTCCCCGCCAGTTTTCCCGCCAGATGACTGTGGAGCGAAAGGGGCTAATCGGCGCGCTGGAGCGCATCTCCGTTCTGGCCGACAAGAAAAACAACATTGTGAAATTTAGCCTGGATGCAGCCGGGCAAGAAGTCGTAATTTCTGTTGATGCACCGGATGTCGGCAGCGGCCGCGAGTCTCTGCCCGCGCAAATCTCCGGCGACAGCCTCGACATCGCCTTCAACGTCCGCTATCTGCTGGAAGGTCTAAAAGCGTTGACCACAAGTGAAGTGCAGATGCAGTGCAATACTGCCACGAGTCCTGCGATTCTGACGCCGTTGGGCGGGCTAAAGATGACCTACCTTGTGATGCCGATCCAGATTCGCTCCTAGAGGCTTGTTGAAGCTCTAGATGTTGAAACTCTAGATCAATGGTGGTCTAGCATAGACTCATTGAGCATGGTTCAACTGATGGTGATGTCTCAAGCGGTCTCCAGTCCAATCCAAAAAGTCGAACCCCTGCTGTTTGAGGGGTTAACTTGGCGCGAGTTCAAAGCTGTGGAGCAATTGCTGGAGCGGCCGGGCTATCGACTGGCGTTTTTGTCAGGTGTTCTGGAGATTCGCAAGATGCCGGGAGAACCTCACGAAACAGTTAAGAAAAGGATTGCGGCTCTGATTGAGCTGTATCTCTTGATGGCGGGGTTTGACTTTACGCCAACGGGTTCCACAACCTTGGAAGATGAGGGTCAGTCGGTAAAGCGCGAGGCTGATGAATCCTACAAGCTTGCGCCAGGGCGAAAACGCCCAGACTTGGTGATTGAGGTGGTGTTCACCAGCGGTGGCATCAACAAGCTAGAGGCCTATCGGCGACTGAAGATTCCCGAAGTGTGGTTTTGGGAGGATGGGGTGCTGTCGCTGTATTGCTTGCGTGGCGAGGGTGATGCGGCGGTGTATGAATCGATTCGTGCTAGTGAGGTGCTGCCGGGAATTGACCTGGAACTGCTGGCTCAGTGCATTAATTTGGATAATCATGTGGCAGCCGTGCGGACATTTCAGGCGGCGCTGCAAGCAAAGTAGTTGTGACAAAGCAATGCCAAGTGAAGAGAGATCTCCACTTGGCAGGTGTCTGATTGCTATTTGTCTGATTGCTATTTGTCTGATTGCTATTTGTCTAAAAAACTCTCCGAAACGGGCTGTAGACGAAACTAGCTGCCGAATTTCTGGAGGTATTCTTCCAGGGCTTGGGTGGTGATGTCCGTCATGGAGATGCCCTTGTCGG
>RFIF01000194.1 GCA_003695655.1 Cyanobacteria bacterium J069 | reverse complement strand
TTCAATTCCTCAATCAGGTTTAAGGGTTCACTCATTTCATTGGGTCAACGCGCCTGAGACTATTGTCAATTTCCTCCGCTTAAATGAAACCACCCTGCTTGCTCAAGGGGGGCTGGGGGGATCAGGAGCGGGCAGAACAGACCAGAGATCAGCCGCCAGAAAAAACGTCAGGGGACGATTTTCTCAGATTTTGGTATGCGATCGCCCCAGGGTGGGTACACTCAGGCAGGCCGAATTCATACCGCATTTCTTCTGAGCGATCGCCGACTTTCGCGTCACTTTTGTGAAATTTGGGCTAACCTCTGAAGGCAGGGCAGTGCATCGCAGCCGCCATCTTACCAAGCTTGGGGTCGCAAACCGATGGGGGAATTGGAACATCAGCCTGATCAGGGCAACGCAGCATCCGACCAGGGGCATGGCACGACCCATCCCAAAGGTGCGGAACAAATTTTGCAGGACGTGACGCAGGATTTGCGATCGCTCCAGCAGGATGTGGTGTCCAATCTGAGCCAGGATATTTCGCGCCTCCAGGCAGAGCGATCGCGCCTGCTCAACGAAATTGAAAAGCTCCACGGACAACAGCAAACGCTCCAGAGCCAGCACCAGGTGCTCTTGTCGCAGCAGCAGCTCGCCCAGCAAAAACTTTGGGCCAAGCAGCTCGCGCAAACTATGGCGGGCTATCTCTATAATCTCCTGGCTCAGCGCCTCAGCCAAACTCCTAGTCTTGACGGTTCGTCTAGCCCGCCCAATCTCCCGTCTGCCCAGCCGCCATCCGCCGACTCGCAACAGGCGCTGTCGCTGCTGGATGCGACCCTGAGCCAAACTCTTGCTTCGCTGCAAAGTGATTTGAATGTCTACCACAGCGGTCTGTCGCAGCAAATCGAGCGGATGCAAACTCTGGAACAGCAGGGCGAAGCGCTGCTAGAAGCGCTGGTGAGCCGCCTAAATCAGCAGCTTCAGACATCGGGCAACCCACCCCGCCCAGCACAGCCAGCGGGCTACCCCAGTGCACCTCAGTCTCAGCCGCCAGATGCCACCTTTGCTTCTACGTCGGCAAATCCGGCATTGCCAGACCCAAATGTGCTCAACAATGTGCTCAACCCATACACTCATCCGTCAGCAGCCAAAAACGCTCCGGCGGTCGATGGCTACGGCGCTGCGGCGCGTGAGCGTGAGGCGCATGAGTCTGAGTCGTCTACCCAGATTCCCCCGGCGGCTGTCGCGCCCCGCCCCCAGCCTGCTGCTGGAGAGCCGCGCCCCGCGCCCACGGTAACGGTGTCTTCCAGTCCGTTTGGCACATCCATCCTGGCGGGCATTGTGCTAACAGGGCTACTGATTTTGGCGGGCTTTGCGCTCTTGGGCAAGCTGCTGGCAACGCTGCTGGGTGGCGGCACGGGTCTATCGGTGGGCGTGGGGCCGCTGCTGCTGCTGACGTTGGCGGCCGGCTTGGCCTACTGGGTGTGGCAGCAGAGCCGGATGCCGCGACGGCTGTCTGGAAAAGCAGCAGGGCGATCGCCCTCGACCACGACTTCATTTGGCGGGCTGCCCCATCTGCCGCAGGCGCAAGTCGGCTTGGTGCTGATTCTGCTGTCTACGCTGGCTTTGTCGCTCCATAACGTGGTGGTGGGTGTCATCGGCTGGCCGACCAGTATCTTCGGCTTGCTCAGCCTGCCGCGCTCGATCACGCTGGATAGCTTCAATGACTCGCTGCTGGTGCTGTGGCTGCGAATGGTGGTAGTGGTGCCCGTTATGGTGGCGATCGCCCGCTGGCTCTATCCCAACTCCTGGCGTGATATTCGCAGTTTTGCCCTCAGCCGCGATCGCTCACTGCAAGCCTACGTGATTGGCAGCGGAGCCTGTCTGTTTTTGTCGCAGGTATTTATCTACATTGCGATCGCCGCCACCGGGCCAGGGGTCGCTGTGACGATTTTGTTCATGTATCCACTGATTTTAGTGCCGCTGGCGTGGCTGCTGTTCCGCGATCGCCCGACGCCGCTGCGGTGGGTGGTGCTATTTGCAATTTTGTCGGGCGTAGTGCTGACGGCCCTGCCCAAGCTGCTGCAATCCACCAATGTTTCTACCAACGGCATCTTCTTTGCGATTTTGTCAGGCGTTTTCTTTGCGCTGTACCTGATTACGATGCAAATCAGCTTCGGCAAAAAGCTGCATCCGGTGCCCGTCAGTGTCATTCAGTTTTTCACGATTTTCGTATTGGCAAACATCATGCTGCTGCTGCTGGGCGTGGAAGAGCCGCCCGATCACCTGCTGGGGCTGCTGTTGGGCGGGCTGGTGCTGGGTACGCTCACCCTGTTCGGCTATTTGCTGAACAACCTGGGTGTGCGCCTGATGGGAGCTGCCCGCGCTTCGATTATCTCCGCCAGTGGCCCAGTGCTGACGGCACTGCTCGCGTATTTAATCACGCCGAGCGATCGCACTGAGTTGCAGCCCGTTCAGTGGTTTGGCATTTTAGTGGTGACGCTGGGCGTGCTGGGACTCAGCTTTGAGCGGATGCGGATGCAGAGCAAAGCCGCATCTGCCGCAAAATAATCTGCATCAAAAATGAAAAAAAGATGCAAGATAACCTGCATCAAAG
>RFIF01000193.1 GCA_003695655.1 Cyanobacteria bacterium J069 | reverse complement strand
GAGTCTGCTACTGCTGTGGCTCGTCGTGTTGCCGCTAGCCATCTGGGTGCTGCGTGACGAAATTGCCCTCTGGCGGAGGTATTTCACCTGGACGGCGGTGCGCTATGGGCTGGTCTATCATCCGCTAGCCGCTACCGGGCTGATTGTCTGCATCAGCCTCACGGTTTCTACGCTGCTGTGGCAAAGCTACGTCATGCTATTGGGCATCCCTGCCAGCCACCGACAGCGCCTCAGCCAGCGCCTATTTAAGATTCGCCAGCAGGGGCCGACACATCCACTCTGGCGGCAGGTCTGCGACGGGCGATCGCCCCATGCCCTCCCCGATCTACCCACCACTTCAGCGCAGCGACCCCCACAGGATCAACCCCGCCCCCATCGCCGCAAACGCACTCCCTAGCAACAGCTCTTGCCAAAAAGCGCGCCCCCGTCGGGCAGTGCTGGCTTGAGCCTGATCCCACAACAGCAACAGCAGCAGCCCACCGACAAATACCAACACAATCCCAGTGGCCCGCATCGTGTCTTTAGAAATAGGGTCATTAGCCACTAATCCTTTCAGCACAGCGGGTGCGTTCCAAGGCAGCAATAGTAGTTTGTTCACAATTGACATTCGCGGCAGGCTTAACCTGTCTGGCGGACAGTGCCTATTTTAAACAGTGCCTATTTTAATCTGCCTTAAAACTGGCGCTGACCCATCTTCAGGCAGACAGCTTTCCAGGTTT
The DNA here is from genome assembly GCA_003695655.1 of Cyanobacteria bacterium J069. Classification (GTDB taxonomy): domain Bacteria; phylum Cyanobacteriota; class Cyanobacteriia; order Elainellales; family Elainellaceae; genus Thermoleptolyngbya. The sequence continues at coordinate 1,927 of RFIF01000193.1, read as the reverse complement.
TCTACCCCGCTATTGTTCTCACTGCTCCCACCCCCCGTTACGCTATGACCAAACGGCGATCGCTCTCCTACCTGCTGGCTGTGCTGCTGGGCCTATTTTTGGCGCTGCTTCTCTTTACCCCACTGCGGTTTGCGGTACTGAGTGGGGTCGGCATTCCCGTTTCCATTCGCTCAGTGCAGCGGATGCCGTTTCTATTTAGCGTGCCAGTGCGGGTGTCGGGCGTAGTGGGCGATCGCGCACCGCTGGTCGATGCGCTGCTGTATGAATTGCAAGACGAAACGGGGCGCATCTGGATTTTGACATCCGACCTGACAGTGCAACCGGGGCAGACCCGCACCGTACAAGGCACGCTCCTGTTTGAGAGCATCGTCATTGATGGCGACGAGCAGGGCGAAGTTTATATCCGGAGCCAATAGTTCAGCATTGCAGTATTTTTTACCCGCCTCGTGCAGCACTCTCTAACCGTTTCTGGGATTGATTTGATACATCGAGATTTTATTTTTCTCTCACACACTTAAATATCCTATACAGGCGATCGCCCCTGATGCATTGCTCCTTGTATATAGAAACACTTCATGATGCCTGTATAAAAGCACCGTGAATTTTCCGTAAAGCATACAGATCAAGGATCGTCGTCCTAAACAGATTCGAGCAATTTGCAGTCTGCGAGATAAATTCATACATGCCAGCGAAATCATGAAGATTCCGTAGATTAACCGGACACTACTTTTTATCCGTGGTTACACGGTCTAAGTTATACGTATACACAGTCTGGCTTTAAAAACTTTAAGAAGTAGATTTATTCAGTATCGCTTGAATAAGTGGGTGGTTTCACTGACCCGGCATTATTTAAGGCAATTTTTCGAGCAGTCCAGTTTGGCCAGGTTGAGAACTCGGTATGACCCGGCCTTCGGTTTTATCCAGTTCCCTCTGAGGTCTTAACTTAGTTGATTCTCGCTTAGTTGATGGGTTTATCGTCAGGGTCTCTTGCATCAGGGTTTAAACTTGTCGCCCAGTTAATTGCGGGTCTCAGGTGCATTACTGTGCTGGTCTTCGGTGCATTGCGTTTCTACTTTGTTTGGTGTTAGCTGGAGCTTCAAAGAGATGGTTTCCATAAGATCTCTCTCGATCGGTACAGACTCAGGAACCTTGTCTGACTTGCGATCGCCTGCATTTACCCGATTTCGCAGGGGGTTTGCAATCGGCTGGCTTCGGATGTTTAGTCTACTGGTTTCAGATACAGTTGCAATTTTGGCGGCATGGGGAATAGCGGTTTCTGCTGGAACTGAGCTGGACTCACCCTGGACTACACTGCAAAACGTCTCCTTTTTGCCACTGATTTTGGCAATCAAGCTAGGAGCACTCGGATCACGGGGTCTGTATGGTTCCGGCTTGCTGCGTCGAGACTACCTGGGTGTTATCAAGGCGCTTTCGCTGGCAGAAGGGCTGCTGCTGCTAATTGCCTTCCTCTATGAACCCGATCGCTATGTTTCGCGATCAACGTTTCTAATTTCCTGGTTTCTGAGCGTTGCACTGGTCTGCGGCGGTCGGTTTTTGATTAATTGGGCTACAGCCGCCGCCCGCAAACGCGGAGCGGCCTGCTATCCCGTATTTCTAATCTGTGACGACGCCGAACAGCAGCGCAACGTGCAGTTTATTGAAAAAGAAAATCGCTATCGCCTGATGGGGGTTGCCAGCGCACGGGCACTCGATCGCCGCAATCGAGATGAAATTATTTCGCGCGTTCGTCAGCTTGGGGTTGCAGAACTGTTTGTCTCCTGGACGGCAATTCAAAACCGGCTGCATCTCTGCTGGCACTTCCAAACAGCCGGGATCACGCTCCGAATTTTGCCCGGCGAAATTGCTTCCTCCTTCCCCAAGTCAGAATTTCGGATGCTGGGCGAGGTGCCTACACTCACGCTAGAAG
>RFIF01000192.1 GCA_003695655.1 Cyanobacteria bacterium J069 | reverse complement strand
TTTCTAGCTAGTTTTCTAGCTTACGATTTTCCCATTTTTATTTATCTAGTTATTCGTCTTTCTTTGAACTTTGGGACTCTAGCAAGCCCCGGATACTTTGAAGCTCCAAGAGAATGGCGCTGAGCAGGTTTTGGGTTGCAGTTTCTGTCGGTGTTTGCACCTGAATGGTAACTTGTTTGATGCCCAAAACATCCGCAGCAAAGCGAGCGACTTCGTTGGGATGAAACAGGATGGGATCTTCGGGTGATTGGCGAAGTTCTGGATTAAGCCGTGTGGGGTCATAGGGCGGATTGAGCATGGCCGGATCGGTGTTGGCATAACGATAAACTGAAGCCCGCGAACGATTGAGCACTTTTTGCACCGCTTCGATGGTCATCAATCCCTGCGGGGTGGTTAGCACTTCTGCATCCATAAGATTTGCCTGTAGAAATAAGCGTCATTCATTTTGTCTTATTTTAGTATATCTGTCTTATTGTGAGTCCAGCATTGGGATACTAGATCTTATTGTAGGTCTAAGTGTAATACAAATTGTTTCTTTTGAGACAAAAGTCTGGCTGCTAAATTGGGCGACAGATTAGTGCATGAACTGGTAGCCGTGACCAGCCGGATCAGGGCGCTCTGGTCATTGGAGTCGATGATGGCTTCAGCCAGTCTTGTTTTACAAAAATGTTGCTAATTGAGATATTTACTTTCCTGGGTTGCTGTGGAGATGGCGCATATTCTGGTGCTTGCTCTAATGTGTATCATATTAAGGCTAGCAGTCTTGATATGAGTCTATTTTTAAGAATTTTAGTATCATAATGAGTCCACTGGTGGATGTTTGAGTCCAGGAAAGAGACTTTGATTGGAACCCGATTTGGATCGAACGGATGTGGAGGCGATCGCCTGGGGAGATTCCTTTCTCTCCTAATTCAGTCTTCCTGATAGATCGGCAAGCGCTGAACGGGTGATCAGCCCTGAATATTCGTTGGTGGCGGTAGCCAAGTCGTAGAGACAATCCTGTCTTTTCCTGGAGCCGCTGTGCTAGGGTTGAAACGACGAAGCATCAATGGTTTTAAGAAAAAGCAGGGCGATCGCGAGCTGATCGTGACCTGATGAGAGGGGGCGCATGGGGACTGCTCAATAAGCGCAAAATTTAGTCCAAATTTAGTCCACCGATTTGAACTGCGGCTGTAAGCCATTTTATGACAATGATTTCAGAGGTTTGATGATTTGCGCAAACCGCAACTAATCAAAGACCCGCTGAGTATGCGCCAGACATCAAAATTCGGTTAATTCAGCCGCCTCCTGCTACTTGCCAAAGTAGGCATCTGGCTGCTTCCCGCAAAGCAGGTATGAAATTGCGTATCAGACCCCAAACCGAATTTTTCCAGGATTCCACTTCAATTCACATCGCGTGCCACAAGGCAAAATCGACTCACGCTGAAACTTACCGCCAAGCTGGTATGCGATGCTTTCAGCGATCTGGGTGCCCCGCCCGCCCAAATCCTGTGACCCTGGAGCGGATTTTGAAGGTTTCTCCGATTCTAGGCCCCTGCCATTATCCGTTACGCGAATCACATTATTGCCGTCTTCTTGCTTGCATACGACTTCAAGCTGAGTAGCCCCAACCGCATACTTCCCAACATTACAGAGAGACTCCTCAAAAAACCGACAGAGTTCGCGCTTGTGTTCTAGGGTCAGTCCAGTTGTTTCTAATGGATCGAACGTCGTCACGCAAAACTTAAGGGTTTTGAAACAGTCAAAATCGCGTGCCAGCGTATAGGCATACACCTCATAGAGCGCTTCCTCAAAAGGGCCATTCAAATCAAGCGCCTGCTCTTCAGAAAGATAAAGGCTGCCGTCTTCGGTCAAGATTTCCTTGCGTACCGAGTCATAGACTGTCCGCAGTTCTCGGTTGAGATGGGCTAACATGCTTTCCCATTGGTCGGGCGGCAGGTCGCCCGATCGCGTTTTGCTAAGCAGGCGCGACAGGGTTTGTAGCGGGCCGCTGTGAATGGCATTGAAGGTGTGGTCGATCACATATTGGCGATCGCGCAACTGCCATTTCAAATCCTGCTGATGTCGGTAAAACAGCGCTGCCGTCAGCCCCGCACCATTTAGAAAAAACGCCAGGAGCGCCGGCACCAGCGGCACCCACCAGCCCGCCAGCAGCAGCCCAAAACATAGCCCCAGCAGCGTCACAATTCCCAGCCCCAGCCCCGCCAAAATCGCCGCAGGTCTGACCAAAAACCGCCCCAGCCCAATCCCCAAAACCCCCCACAGGATCAGCCACGCATATTCCAGGGGTTCACTCCAGTCGCGCAGCAGCGGCCGACCTGCCAGTGCCGCCTGAATAATCTGGCTGGTGGCATGGGCGTGGGCCTCTACTCCGGCAATCGTGCCAGCGGGAATTGCCGGAACACCCGTCACCGTCGCCACTGAGTTAAACGTGTCGCGCACGCTAGGAGACACAACGCCAATTAGCACAAGGCGATCGCGCACTCGCTCCGATTCCACCTGCCCCGCCAACACCTGGCGCATCGTCACCCGTTCAAAGGGTTGCCGACCACTGCGAAACAGCAGCATCGTTTCCACCTCAAACGGCTGCAACTGGCGATATCCCCCGGTGTTGGGCTGGGTGCGCGGCAGTTCTGCCCGACCAAAGCGCATGGCGTAGGGATCGCGGATGCCTTGCGCCACCGATATGCCACGCTCGGACAGAAATCGCTCCGCCAGACGCAGCGCCAAAGACAAGCGAAACTCGCTCTGATCAGCGTTGTAAGCCCCCAGCGCACTGCGTCGCAGTTTGCCGTCCAGATCGGTAGACAGGTCGGAAAAACCCACTTGGGCATCAGGCAAATCTGCCGGTGCAGCGATCGCCGCTCCCCGCACCTTCTCAATGCCAAATAGATTGGGCATCGTGCGAAACAGGGCAGCCAGATCAGCAGAACCCGGCTCTTGGGGCAAATCTCGGTACAGATCGAGGGCGATCGCCGCTGGTTGTCCCGCTTGCAGTGTTTCGATCAGCGCCGCCAATTGCCCATCAGGAATGGGATATCGACCCACTGCTTGAATGTCGTCTTCATCAATGCCGACAATCAGAATATGTTCATCGGCAGGTTCCGCCGGCCGCAGCCGCAGCAGCGTATCCAACGCCAGCCATTCCAAAACTTGCAGCCCTCCCGTCAGCCGCAGCAGCGCCACCAGCCCAATCACCGCCAGCCCCAGCCGCGCACCCGATTTCCAGATGTGCCACTCGCGTTGTAGAGTTGTCCAAAGCTGCTGCCGTTTTTGCATTGAACCTGAGGGATCGAGTCGCTCTCGCTAGATTGGGTCTAACCGTCCGGCGCTAATCAATTAATCCTTCTTCGCGGGCGCGGATCTCAGTTTGGATGCGGTTGTTTTTACCCGTGTCGGGATACACACCCAGCGCATCCTGCACCTGTGTCCAGTAATGGCGCACCGTGCGCTCGGCCACGCTCATCCGCTCGGCGATCGCCTTGTCTTGCAAGCCTTCCTGAAACGCCAGCCGCAGCACCTCCAGCCACTCCGGCTTAATTTCCAGCCCCGTCCGCATTTCCTTCGGCGTAAACACCAATCCCTGCATCGCCCATTCCACCTTAGTCAGCATTTCCTTCAGCGACAGGCTCTTATCGGCAATAATAAAACCGCCCTCGTGGGCGTTGATCGCTGGCTTCAGCCGCACCAGCGACTTGGCATTGGCGCTTTGCACCACAATGTTAAGCGTGGGATATTGCTGCATCAGCGTCCGCAGCAGGTGCAGCCCGGTTTCAGGGCGCGAGGTCTGCCCCGCCTGCTCCGGCAGCGCCAGATCGACAACCGCCACATCGGGCTGGGTCTGGGCAATTTGCGCCAGGGCGCTGGCTGCCGTCTGAGCCGTGGTAATTTGAGCATCCGCATATTGCTGCTTCAGCGCCTCCACCGTGCTATTAAGCACTAGCTCATGGTCATCCACCACGACAATCTTTTTCAGTGCAGAAGATTCAGCCATTTGCGCCTCCCGCCGTCTTTCCCTTTCTAGCTTAAGCGCAAGCGCTGCGGTCATCTGCGATCGCCGTTTTTGGGATTTGTCAGCCGAGGTTCTGGGGTCGAGGGCGAGTGCTCTAGTCATGGGGGGCCATCCTTACTTTACTCTTTACTACGTGGGAGCTACGTGGGAGCTAGGTGGGAGCGATGCGGGAGCTTTGAGAGGACTTTGAGAGGACTTTAAGAGAACTTTGGCGGGGCATCGGGAAAACGTCAGGGAGCCGACGAGTCTGGCAACAGCCGCCAGCGAAACTGCCAAATCAAGCGCTGCTGCCGCTGTCGTTGAATACAGCGTCCGGGAGCCAGCACTTGAAAAGTGCGGATCAGCGGCTGTAGATTCAGCGATCGCCCCACCGCAGCAGCGATCGCCGTCGTGGCATAGTCCAGCCGCACCTCCAGCACACCCACGCCACGCCCACCCCAGCCCGCCTGCTGGCTCAGCGCCAGCGACATCGCCGTGGGCAGGTCAGCAGTCTCCATCGACAGCCGCATTAAATATGTCAGCATCGACAAAATCAGGGACACGCGGGCGGGCGGCTCTGGGTGCCAGCAATTTGGCAAACACAGCATCAGTCCCGGCACTCCTGGCATTCCTAACATTCCTGGCATTCCTGGCAATTCTGCCTCCTGGGCCCAGGCCTGAATTGCCAGCGGCAAGCTGGTTTCCAGGTAAGGCGGCGACAGCTCATCACTCAGCCGCACCAGTTGCCCGTTGAGCTGAGTCACCTGCGCCATCCAGGTCGGGTGCTGCGACAGGGGTTTGCCGAGAGTTTCGTTTGGGTTCATTTCGAGCTGTCGCCGCATAACAAACGTCTCCTGCAAAGGGCCGTTGCGAACCTGCTCTGCCTCGCGGCAAAGCCACTGATGCTGCTGCTCAAACCACCAGCGCAGCGCCTGCTGTGTTTGCCAGTGAAACACCGCCAGCCCTACGAGAACACTGATCAACAGCACAGAAATCACAAATGAACTCAGACTCGCAAGTGCGAAATAGTGGCTGGACAATTCGGTTGCTGTGGGACGCTTTTCTAACTGGAACAACGCCACACTCAGAACTATATCGGAGCACCCATGACTCAGGACTGATGTTTTGGCTCAAAGAATTAGCCGAAATCTGAAACCTTACTTGCACTTTTCTGCAACTCCCCTTCAAGATGACGGCTGTAACTGCTGAATTTAATGAACTTTTGACATTGTTTCCCCAAAACCAGGATGGTAGACTACGAACAACTTTTGCTCTCTGAAAAGCGTTTATGCGTCTCCCAATCTGCACCCTGCCACCCGCTGCCCATGGGACACGCCGAGAAGCTGTCACAGTTAGTCCCCTTGCGATCGCAATCTCCCTAGGACTGTGCGCCGCCCTGCCATCCACAGTTCGGGCACAGGCGATTGTCGAAGATGGCACGCTGGGTGGCGAAAGCTCGGTGATCACGCGGGACGTGCTGATTCGAGGCATCTTGAGCGATCGCATCGACGGCGGCGCACGGCGCGGGGCAAACCTGTTTCACAGCTTTGAGCAATTCAACATCGACGCGGGGCGCGGCGCATATTTTGCCAATCCTGCCGGGGTCGAAGCCATCTTCAGCCGCGTCACCGGGAACGATCCATCCAGCATTCTGGGGCGACTGGGCGTATTGGGCAGCGCCGATCTATATTTTCTCAATCCCAACGGCATTCTGTTTGGCCCCGCCGCCAGCCTCGATCTCCAGGGTTCCTTCCTGGCGACCACCGCCAGCGCCTTCCGGTTTGGCGATGCCGGACTCTATAGCACTACCGCCCCCGCAGCCCCATCTCCATTGCTCACGGTCAATCCATCTGCTCTGTTCTTTAACCAAGTAACAGCGGGAACCATTGTCAACCGCTCCGTCACGCCGATTGCTCCGGGCAGCACGTTTTTGGTGGGGCTGCGCGTCCCTAATGGGCAAAGCCTGACGCTGCTGGGCGGTGATGTGCAAATGGAAGGCGGGCAACTGAGCGCCTTTGGCGGCCGTATCGACATCGGCGCAGTAGCGACTAGCGGCACAGTGCTACTGAATCCCAACGGCAGCCTGGTCATTTCCAATGGACTGGTGCGGGGAGATGTGACCTTTACCAATGGCGCAATCCTGGATGTGTTGCTGGGAGACAAGGGCGATATTAACGTTACAGCGCGGAACATCTCAGTGCTGGGCGATAGCGAGTTGCAAGCGGGCATTGCCTCTACTTTCGGCGCAGCGGGCAGCCAAGCGGGCGACCTCCGGCTGAATGCAACGGGCACCGTGCGAATTGCAGAAGGCAGCCTCGTCCGCAACCGTGTGAATGAAAACGCGATTGGCAACGCAGGCAATGTGGAAATTGTGGCGAATCAACTGGTGGTGCTGGATAGTGCCCAAATCAGCACCAGCACGCTGGGTCGAGGCAATGCTGGGAACGTCATTCTGACGGTGGGCGATCGCATCTTACTCGACGGTGGCGACATCTTTAGCCGAGTCGGCGCAGAAACCCTGGCGCTAGACGACAGCATCCAGCTTCAAGGCGGCAACATCCAAATCACCACGGGTTCTCTGGTGCTGACCAACGGAGCGCAACTGCAAGCCAATACCGACGGACAGGGCAACGCAGGCAGTATCCTTATCCGGGCCCGCGAAGACGTGACCTTTCAGGGACGCAGCCCCACCGATACCACCCTGCCAACCGCCGCCTTTAGCCGTGTTGATGCCGGAGCCACGGGTCGCGGCGGTAATATTGACATTCAATCCCGCAACCTGTTTGTGCTGGATGGGGCGCGGCTGATAGCAGGCACGCTGGGAACAGGCGATTCAGGCGATATCATCATCAACGCCACCGGGCGGATACGATTTGCTGGAACCGGCCCCAACGGGCAAACCAGCGTAGCCTTTACCAATGTCGAGGGGGCTGGCAAGGGACGGGGCGGTGATATCAGCATCACCGCTGAAAGTGTGGAACTTGCCGATGGCGCACAGTTTGTCGCCAGCACAGAAGGGCAGGGCGATGCAGGTAGCGTTACCATTCGGGCGACGGGCGATGTC
>RFIF01000191.1 GCA_003695655.1 Cyanobacteria bacterium J069 | reverse complement strand
CCCCTGACCCCTAACCCCTGACCCCTGATCTACTGACAATGACAAAATGCCGCAGGGCCAGTAGCCCGTCGATTGGCCCGTGAGGTCTTCTAGCTTTTGCGTCCAGTCGGCATAAAGGGCGCGACTTTGCAGGCACAGGTCAAGCATTGGCCCTGAGAGGTGTTCGGCGTGAGGGGCCAGCATTCCCGCAGCCGCATGGCTTGCAGCTTGCTTAAAATCGCGGCTGAGCACGGTCACGGATGCGCCACGCAGCTTGAGTTCTACGGCGATCGCCAGACCAATTGCACCGCCGCCAATGATCAAAACCTCATGGGCTGAGTTCATATCAAATCAAAGCAGGAGGAAGGGTCAGAGGGAGGGGTCGAATAACAGTCCACTAACCCTACCATAGACCTCTCACAGGGGTCTGAGCAGGGGCTGCCGACTGCGCCGGGGGAGCTTGATAGCTCGCCGGATCTGGGGAAATATTACTGCCAGAGTCGGTCGAGTAAGTTGCTTCGCCGCCGCCGGCCGCAGCGGGAGCCTGCTGAGTCGGGGTCTGCCCGGCCGGAGTAGTGGCTTCGCCGCCGCCCACAGCAGCGGGCGGTTGCACGACTTCAGGCTGCTGACTCGTGCGGAAGATATTGGGAATTCTGGGTAAAGAGATGCTGGCTGACGGGTTTCTGACCGTATTAGACAGCAGCAGCGTCGCAATCACCCCCAGCACCGCAAACGCGATCAGCCGCACTGCGCCCGTTGCCAGCGTGTTGATCAGAGCACCCAACACCAGGATGATCAGAATGAAACCAATGATCGAAATGGTCGTCACGCTTGGGTCCCCCTTTTGAGATCAACGGTGGCACTAATGCAAACGCTGCGCAGCCACTTTTTGCTTCTCTATAATCAAGCTCTATATCAAGTCTATCTGGACTGACGCAGTTCGACGGCTGGCAAAATCATGTCCTGCGGTTGGATGGAACCCAATCCTGTAAACAACACGGCTGAGATGAATCTGCTTTACCAGGCCGCCGTTTTACCATAGCGCTCGAACGGGGCCAGGGCGCAGCGTCGGATCGCCAGGAACATAGTAGTAGCCATCTTCGTAGTAATAGCCGTCTTCGTAGTAGGGCCCATCGCCGTAGATCGGGCCACCATAGTTTGAATCATAGACCGGGCCGCCTGTCCCCAGAGTCCGTTGTCTGGCAGTTGTGGTTTGTCTGGGTGTCGTGGTTTGGGGCGTTGTGGTTTGGGGCGTTGTGGTTTGGGGCGTAACTGTATTCTGTGGTGTGGCAAGGCGCGAGTTACTCGTTTGGGCTGGCACAGGGGCCGGCGTAGACCCACCACCCCACCGGATTGACGGAAAAGAATAGCGGCTCTGAAAAATCGTGAGCGCGAAAAACACCAGCAGCCCAAACCCGAGATAGCGATACCAATCTTTGGCCAGGATATTAATCAGGGCACCCAAAATCAGGAACGCAATGATAAATCCTAGAAACTCAGACGTTAACATGGTGTGCTCCGAGACTATCTAGCCCTCTGGTGTCCACATGGGGCGATCGCCCTCTCCCCAAAAGCCGTCATATTTTGTCAGCCGCAAACTGCCCAGCACCTGCGTCTGACACGCCAACCGACGAGCCTTCGTGGGAGAATGAGGAGGCAGCGACAGCCGCGCCTGCTCGCGCCATCCTTGCACCGACACTGCTCCCTCCACCTGCACCACACAAGTGCCGCAGGTGCCAACTCCCCGGCAGTTGATCAGCGCTGCCCGATTGTTATAAAGGGCAATCCCCTGCTGTAATAGGACTTGGCGCAGGTTCGTTCCTGCTTCGCACTGAAAGGTTTTTCCTTGAGCTTGGACTTCCGGCATGGGTATGGCTGAAAAAGAGGGAAACCTGCACAGCATTCATGAGCATTCATGAAACAGCATTCACTCAGAAATGGGGGGAATGCTAAAGCAAAATCAGCAGATACATGAATACTTAAATACATTTGTCCATTTGACTTTAACATCCCTTTTTCGCTTCTGTTCACCTCTCTCAGAGAGTCTTTTAGAAAATATGATTTCTGCTCTAAGTTTCTTTCAATTGCACCCTCAGTCTGTCGTTGCGGCCCGCCGGAATGTATGGTGAGTGGCTGGCGATCGCCCCCACAGTTTTCCCAATCTTTTCCCAGACTTCCCCCCGATTTCCCTCAGTCTTTTCCTCCTCCCCTTCAGCCTCTTTCTGACATTCGCCAACCCCTAATTCCCCACCCCTAATCCCTAACTCCATGACCACCGCTCAACCCATCTGGATCTACGACACTACCCTGCGCGATGGCGCACAGCGAGAAGGGCTGTCGCTCTCACTAGAAGACAAGCTGCGCATTGCCCACCAGCTTGATCAGATGGGCATTCCCTTTATTGAGGGCGGCTGGCCGGGGGCGAATCCGAAGGATGTGCAGTTCTTTTGGCAGCTCAAAGAGGAGCCGCTAACCCAGGCAGAGGTCGTGGCGTTTTGCTCGACTCGTCGCCCTGGGCGCAAAGCCGAGGATGATCCAATGCTGCAACCGATTTTGTCGGCGGGGACGCGCTGGGTAACGGTGTTTGGCAAGTCGTGGGATTTGCACGTCGTGGAAGGGCTGAAGACCACGCTGGACGAAAATTTGGCGATGATCCGCGACACGCTGAGCTATTTCCGTAGCCAGGGGCGGCGCGTGATCTATGACGCCGAGCACTGGTTTGACGGATACCAGCAAAACCCCGACTATGCCCTGCAAACCCTGGGCGCGGCGATCGCCGGCGGCGCAGAATGGCTGGTTCTCTGCGACACCAACGGCGGCACCCTGCCCCAAGACGTAGCCACCATTACCCAGGTGGTTTCCCAATATGTCGCCAGCCAGCCGCTCGATCCAGAGCGTCCCGCCCCCCAAATCGGCATCCACACCCACAACGACTCTGGCACCGCCGTCGCCAATGCCCTGGCTGCTGTGGGCGAAGGGGCACGTATGGTGCAGGGAACCATCAACGGCTATGGTGAGCGCTGTGGCAACGCCAACCTGTGTACGCTGATCCCCAACTTGCAGCTCAAGCTGGGCTACGCCTGTGTGCGCGACGAACAACTGGCAAAGCTGACGGACACCAGCCGCCTGATTAGCGAAATTGTGAACCTGGCTCCCGATGATCACGCGCCGTTTGTCGGACTCTCTGCCTTTGCCCACAAGGGCGGCATCCACGTCAGCGCAGTCGAGCGCAACCCGCTCACCTATGAGCACATCCAGCCGGAGCAGGTGGGCAACCGCCGCCGCATCGTCATTTCCGACCAGGCGGGTTTGAGCAATGTGTTGGCTAAGGCGCGCAGCTTTGGCATCGAGCTAGAAAAAGACGATCCCACCTGTCGCCATATTTTGCAGCATCTCAAGGTGTTGGAAAACGAGGGCTACCAGTTTGAGGCGGCGGAAGCCAGCTTTGAGCTACTGATGCGGGAGGCGCTGGGGCAGCGGCAGCAGTTCTTTGAGCTACAGGGCTTTCAGGCGCGCTGCGATATGGCTCCGGAGGTGAACGACGGCAGTTCCTACGCGCTGGCCACGATCAAGGTGCGGATTGATGGCAAGGACTATCTGGAAGCTGCCGAGGGCAATGGCCCCGTGTCGGCGCTGGATGCGGCGCTGCGCAAGGCGCTGGTGAATGTCTATCCGGCGATCGCCCAGTTTCATTTGACCGACTATAAAGTGCGCATTCTCGACGGCGGCGCGGGCACCTCTGCTAAAACTCGCGTGCTGGTCGAGTCGAGCAACGGACACCAGCGCTGGACGACGGTGGGCGTTTCCACAAATATCATTGAGGCGTCCTACCAGGCGGTGGTGGAAGGGTTAGAATACGGGCTGCTGCTGCATAATCAGGCAAAAGCAGCGCTCAGCTCTTGAACCAGTTGTCTATCACATTCCCAGAATTTTGGCCATACTGATGAAACATAACGGGGTTGCCCCTTCATGCCCACGTTGATTTCACTTCAGTCCTGTCGCCACGGGGTCGGCAGAACCAACCTGACGGCCAATTTGGCCGCCTGCCTTGCCAGCCAAGGCTATCGTGTGGGTGTGCTGGATGCTGATGGCGCTGAGCCAGGAATTCATGGACTTTTTGGGCGACAGGCGGCCGGATCTGATGCGGCGACTAATCAGCAGGTTTGGAATACCCTACCTCTGCCGACTGGCGAACCGGGCGATCGCCTCCAGACCACTGCCAATGCTGCTATTGCCATCGGCTCAGGCACGGTGCTGCTGCTGGGTGGCGATCTGTGCCTGGTGCCCCCCGACCTGCGCGTGCGGGATCTGCGCCACTTTCTCCAGCAGGGTTACGATCCCGACCAGTTGGGACAGGGCATCCGCACCGTTGCCGAACGGCTGGCGCTGGAATATGTGCTGATCGACACCTATCCCGAACTGGACGAGGGGACGATGCTCTGGATGGCCGTGTCCGATGGTGTGGTGCTGGTGCTGGGGCTGGATGCCACCGAGTTTCAGGCGCTGGCTGTGCGGATGGACATTGCCCACACGCTAGAGGTGCCCCATGTCTGGCTGCTGGCCAATCAAGTGCCGCCGGCCTACGCGCTAGGAGAGGTATGGCGCAAGCTGGAGCATAGCTACGGCGCGGCGATTATCGGGGTTTTGCCAACGGTAGAGGAGATGATGGGGTTGGGCAGCAGCGGTCTGTTCTATCTGGCCTATCCTGACCATCCGCTCAGCCATGCCCTGGAGGCGATCGCCCAGCAAATGCTACAAACGCTCGGCCCTGCGTCACATCTGGAAGTGGCCCCTGCCTCCTCTGCTTCCTTGCCCCAGGACACCGAGCCAGCCGAGTAGCGCGTTCATCCGGTAGCAACATCCACAAACCGCCCCTCTGCATTGGGGTGCAACGGCACCGCCCGCACCACCGCATCGAGATTCAGCGGGCCATATACATGGGGAAAGCGATTAGCCACCGGAACGCCCGCCACCTCATCGTATTGCAGTCGTGAACGGAGGCGATCGCCCTCAATCCACAACAGCAGCAAATCTGCCTGCCCCGCAAAAAAGGTATTTGCCACCCAGTCAATCTGTTCAGCCGTCGAGCAGTGCATAAAGCCTTCGCT
>RFIF01000190.1 GCA_003695655.1 Cyanobacteria bacterium J069 | reverse complement strand
TCTTCGTCGAACCGGGGCGCGGGGTAGTGATCCACCAGCACGGCCGGGTCGTAGACCAGCGTCCAGCCGGCCCGCCGCAGCGCCAGACTAAACGCCAGCTCAAAGTGAACCTGGGCCCCCGTGCCGCGCATCCGCGTATCGAAGCGCCGATGGGCGATCGCCGCCCGCCGAACGCTCATGTTCACCCCTTTTAGAAAATCCACAGGACGCGCTGCGCCCAGCCCCAGATGGTGGTTGCCAATGGGTCGACCAAACCATTGCAGCTTACCCACCGTGCAAGGGCGACCGACAAGCGATTCGGGCAAATGCTGGACGCGATCGCGCCCGCCCAACCCGCCCAGGTTGGGATCTGCCAGAAAATGGGCTTCGATGCGTTGCAGCCAGTCGGCATGGGGAGCCGCGTCGTCATCGGTAAAGCACACCACATCGCCCTGCGCCGCCGCCAGACCCAGATTCATCGCCGCCACCACTCCCGGCTCCGACACGCTCACGGTTCGCACGGCAAGCGATTTAGGGCGATGGGCACTCAGAAAATCGTTCAGAAAATCCCAGGTGTCGCGGTCAGTGTCGCGCACCACTACGACCACCTCATCGGGTGGCCGCACCTGCTGCATCAGCGCAGCCAGACATCGCCGCAGGTCGTTAGTGCGGCAATAGGTGGGGATGATGACGGTCAGCTTCATGGCGAGCGGGGGAGGGGGCGAGAGTCTCAAACAGCGTTAGATATTGTTGGGCAGTCACATCCCAGGTCTGGGTTTCGGCGCGGCGGCGGGCGGCTTGTCCCATCTGCGATCGCCGCTGGGGGTCGGCCACCAGGGTTTGCAAAATCTGCGCCAGCGCTGGTTGATCATTTGGGTCGGGCAAGACCACGCCGCACTCCGGCGTCACGATCTCTGCGCCGCCCACCGTAGCCGCCGTCACCACGGGCAGCCCCGCCGCCATCGCCTCCAGCAGCACCAGACCGCTGGTTTCATAGCGCGAGGGAAACACGAATAAGTCCACCGCGTTCATCAGCGTCGCCAGGTCGCGCCGATAGCCCAAAAAGTGAACGCGATCGCCCAGCCCCAGGCTTGCTGCCAGCGCCGGATAGGGACTGCCTGCCGGGTCGCCGGCCACCGCCAGGTGCAGAGCAGGAACCTGGGTCATGGCGTGCAGCACTGTTTCCAGGTTTTTGCGCGGCGTTTTAATGTCTCCGGCAAACAGCGCCAGCGGCACGGTTTCTGGCAAATCCCAGTGCGATCGCTCCGCATGACCTGGTGAAAATTCTGTAAGGTCTACGCCGTTGGCAATGACGCGAATTTTTGCCGCTGGCACGCCCAGATCGATCAGGCTCTGCCGCATGGCGTGGGAAACGGCAACCAGAACTTGCGATCGCCCAAACGCCTGCCGTTCCCAATGGGCGTTCAGCAGCGTGTAGCACCGCTGGTATAGCCCCCGCAGTCCGGGCGTATTGCTGGCGGGCGATTCCCGCAGGGATCGCTTCGCGAATCGCAGCCAATCGCTGTGGACAAAATGCACCGCGTTCACATCTGCCGGAAAGTTGGTAATGGCCCCATTCAGCTTTATCAGGTCAAACTCAGCCGCGTGTTTTTGAAGCCAGCGCCCGCTCCGCCAGGAAAAAACCAGATTGCGCAGTAGTTCTGTCGGCAGCCCATCAACGGGCAGATTAATCCAGGAAACGAGGGGATGATGCAGGAGATCCGGCGCGACCTCACTTGCCAACAGCGTCACCTGATGCCCCGCTCCGATCGCGTGCCGCACCACCGCATAGTTGACGCGCCCCTGCCCGTCTCCCAAACTGACTCGATGCGTCACAATGCAGAGCTTCACCTGCCCTTCTCCTTGCGCTACAGCGGCAAATAGCGATGTTTGATACAGCCGTAGAGTTCACCACTGCGCCAGCAGCACTCCATCAACACCTTGCACAGCGACGCCTTGTCATGCCCAGCGGTCACCAGCCGCAGCGGCATCAACAGCGCCGTTTTCAGCATGGGCTTCCAGGTCAGGATTTGGGGCATCCCCTTGGGACGATGCTTTTGATACAGGAACGGCTCCATGTAGCCAAACTTGAACGCGCGACGACACACGCCCCGAATGCTGCCCCGCAGGCGAAAATGCACGATCGCCTCTGGCGTATAGCCCAGCTTAAATCCAGCCTGCTGCACACGCCAGGAATAGTCCACATCCTGAAGCCGCAGCAGCGTTTCGTCAAAGCCGCCGATCGCTTGATGAACGCTCCGACGAATGCCCAGATTACAACCGCTGGCAAACTTTAGGTATCCCGACTCGAACAGCTCCAGACCTTTCTCGCAGCCATAGGCCTTCACCAGCCAGGGTTCATTCAGCCGCCAATATTCCATTTGTCCACCCACCAGATCCGCGTCTTCAAGGGCGGCAGACATCGCCGCAACCCAGCCCGTGCCGACCTCATCATCCCCGTCGCAAAACAGCAGGAACTCTCCTCTAGCGGCGGCAGCAGCAACATTGCGGGCGTGGGCTGAGCCGCCCACCTTGGATGCATCGACCAGGCGCAAGTGGGGCAGGCGATCGCCAAACTGCCGCGCAACCTCTATCGTTGCATCGGTAGAACCGTTGTCTGCCAGGATAATTTCCCACGGTTCAGAATAGGGCTGTGCTGCTAGTGCAGCCAGTTGAACGGCCAGAGTCGATGCATTGTTGAGACAGGGAATGATAACGCTAACTTTCATGGTGAATTGTCGGTGAGCTGGGGTAGATGTCCTGATAAAACGCCTGGATAAAAGTTGCCGGGAATGAGTGTTAGACATGCGCAAACCAGCCCATGTCTAGCTGCTAGTGAAATGGTTCGTTGGATGTCTTTCTAATGCTTTGAGAAATGTGAATTGATTCTGTTCGGTTGAGGCTCAAAAAGTGATCGGAGTTTTCTTCGTGCGATCGCTCTGCCAAGATTAATGAACAGAGCACGCTGAGCACTAGAGCCGTAATCGTTCTCAGGTTAAAGCCTTGACCTTTGAGCGATTGAACCAGATGGAATCGGGCTTCTGAAGGGCATTTTGCCAGCAGCAAACCAATCCCTAGCGTGGTCTGGGCATGGAGTAATAGCTTTTTGAAATGGGACTTAAAAGGCTGAAGATCTTGATCTTGAATAAAGTATTGATAGCAAAAGATTTCTGCTTTTGCTTTGGCAATTTTGGCTGGGCCGTTGCGGCGTCCGCTGCGAATTGTTTCAGTATTAAAGTGCTCTCGATAGTAAACGAGCTTGTCGTCATAATAATAGGCAGCTTGCCCATGCTTGCAGCATAGGTAAGTCAGGTACAAATCATACATGCTGCCCACTTCTGGCGGGATACTCTTCCAGTCAACTGCCTCGCGCCGAACCACTGCTCCCGCAACGCTGGGTACGGATTTGTAAATCAAGCCAATTTCTAAGAAAGGCTGATAGAGTCCGCTTTTCAGGCGATCGCGGCGATAGGAGCGCGTCGTTCTGTGGGTTGCGCGAGCATTAATCTTGCCCGCCTCATCAATAATGAACTGATCGCAAAATGCAATCGTTGCTTCTGGATATTGCTCAAGTGCAGGAATTAAACACTCTAGAAACCGCGCATTCCACAGATCATCATCGTGCAAGAAAGCCACATATTTGCCCGTTGACAAGCCAACCGCTTTCAAGGCGTTGGCGCATATACCCAGATTGGTTTCGTTGCGCCAGAATCGAATTCGAGAATCATCAAAGGAATCAATGAGCGCTTTGGGGTTTTCGGGACTGAAATTATCAGAAACAATAATTTCGATATTTTGATAGGACTGCTGCACAGCACTCTGAAGCGCCGCCTGTAAAAAGTCTGGGCGATCGTAGGTAGGAATAATGACGCTAACTAAGACTTCTTGATTGTTCATCCGTCTATCTTCGACCTACTCAAAACCGACCTGCCAACTCTCTAAAATAATCGCCATCGCTTGCTAAAAGCGCTCCGATCTAAGACTCCAATCTTTATGAGGCCTGCTGGATTTGATAATACTTCCAGAAGCGATCGCGCCGATCAATTAACTCACGATAGCCCCCCTGCTCAACCACCCGCCCCTGTTCTAACACCACGATCTTATCGGCCCCCGAAATGGTAGATAGACGATGGGCGATCGCCAATACGGTGCGCCCTACCGACAGCTTTTCCAATGCTTCTTGAATCAGCTTTTCAGACACCGAATCCAGCGCGCTCGTCGCCTCATCCAGAATCAGAATTTCGGGGTTGCGTAACAGTGCACGGGCGATCGCAATCCGCTGGCGCTGCCCGCCTGAGAGCCGAATGCCGCGATCGCCCAGCGTCGTTTCAAAACCCTCCGGCATCTCTAGAATAAACTCCAGCGCATTTGCCAACCGTGCTGCTTCATACACCTCAGTATCGGCGGCGTCTTCGGAACCATAGGCAATGTTGCTGCGCACCGATGCGTTAAAAATAAACGTATCCTGGCTTACAATTGCCAGACGGCGGCGCACCGAATCGATCTCAAATTCCCGCAGGTCGATGCCGTCTAAAAGCACCTGCCCAGCCGTTGGGTCATGAAACCGAGAAATGAGATCTGCCAGGGTGGATTTTCCGGAACCAGACGCCCCGACCAGAGCGGTCGTCTTGCCTTTTTCGAGGCTGAGATTGACATCTCGAAGGATCAGATGGTCGGAATCGTAGCCGAAATCTACCGATATAAAATCGATTGCCTGAGATAACTTTTGAAACTGGCGGGTGCCATCTTCAAAAAACTGTTTGCCTTTGTCACTCAAGAGCTGCTTGATGTTTTCTATAGACCCCGTCATCGTGCTCAGATGAGAAAACACGCCGAGCAGATCCTGACTGTAAGGAACCATCCGAAATAGGATGAAGAGAAACGTCAGCAGCGAGGCAATTGGCATGATTTTGTTAGTCAGCGCCAGGATAATCATGCCGACTAGAATCAAGGTGGCGGAAGCCTCGGCTAGCGGTCTGACCAAGCAGGACAAGCGATAGACCGTTTTCCATTCTTTGACCAGGCCAGAACTAGCTTGATAGAACCGCCGCCGCTCAAAATTTTGAGTCGAAAACGCATGAACTGTGCGGATGCCGTTGATAAATTCGATGGCGATCGACGTCAGGCGGCCACTGGCCTGGGAAGTCGCCGTACTGCGCTGCCGCACGCGCCGATTCAGCTTAGAAAATCCGAATGCTAACCCGCCAAACAGAAAGATAGAAACCAGAGAAAGCTGCCAGGAGAGCAACAGAATCGCAATGGCATAAACTATCAGCGTAAAGGCCCGAGTGATCAGAAATGAAATGGCTCCAAAGGCATTTCTAATTCGCTCCATTTCACTTGTCAAAATATCGATCAGTTCACCCGATCGCGTTTGTGAAAAGTAGCTGAGGCGCTGCGCCTGGAGCTGTTCAAACACGCGCTTGCGGAGCCGATCTATCAGCGTCACTTCGCTGGTGAGGGTGTGGTATTGCGCAATGTAGTTAAATAGCGCTCGCACACAGGTCGCCGCCACAATCAGCCCCGAAACCCGGTAGAGCCGCTCGGTTGCTGGGGCATTGGTGCCGAGAACCCAAACATCAAACCAACCCCAACCCGTCTGGATGGGCGGCGCATCTGGCGAGGTGAGGCTTTGTAAAAAAGCCAGCAAGAAACCGAGTCCAAACCCTTCGGTGACAGAAGCCAGAAAGGCAAAGGCGATCGCCGTAATAGCCAGCCAGCGAAAGCTTTTGAACTCCCGCAGAATCAAGTAGTTGTCCTGCCAAAACTTGGTTGCTTTGAGTGGCTTGCGGACTGATTTCAGCAGGTTAGAAAACATAGGTCGGACAGTGAAACAGCTTGACCATCAGTGCAATTCTCTAGGCAATTTATCGAGAAGTTTATCGAGAAGTTTTTAGAAAGTTTTTCAGGCAGCTCTTTGAGTCATTGACTCCCCACTCCTGGCGTAATGGCGCAATTTACAGGATGATTTTCTAACGTCACCCAGCCGATTAAACTTTCGCGTCTCCTCCGGCTACGCAGCATCTCGACCTGCCGTTTGCCGCTGCTCATGGTCAGCCTGGATATCGGCAAGCAGTCCTCCCAATCCTGATGGGCGGCCATAAGCAATCTGCGCGCCTTTGACATCATTGGCAATGACCCCTACCACGTTTAGTCCGTTGAGCGCGGCTGCCGTTTGAATCAGACTAGCCTGAGACACCCGGTCAAGTCGAGCAACGACGGCTACACCATCGCAGAGCGAGGCGGTTTGAATCGTGTCCACCACGCCCAGCACAACGCAAGAATCAAGAATAACCAGGTCGTAGTCTTTTTCAAAGACCTTGATCCACTCCCGCAGTTCGTCAGAACTGAGCAGCCGCACCGGGTCGTTTGGCAGCGGACCGGAAGTAAGCACATCCGTGTTTGGGCCAATACTGTGCAGCAGTGGCTCCCGGTCTTCGCCGCTGAGCAGCGTGGAAAGTCCCTGGCGATTGGGTAAGTTGAGCTGCTCATGGAGGCTGGGCGATCGCAGGTTGGCATCGATCAGCAGCACCCGCTGATGCAGCCGCGCCGCGCTCAGGGCCAGACCGATCGCCACTAGCGTCTTGCCTTCGCCAGCCAGGGCCGAGGCGATCGCCAGCGATCGCAGCGCCGACTGAGGGCTGGTACGCCGCAAGCTTTTATAAATCAAATCCATCGACTCTCGAAACAGTGGCCACTGGGCCGCTTGCAGCATCGGCAGAGTGGGCTGTGTCAGTCGTTGTCCTAGTGGCCAGCCGCCAACCAGACTGCCGCTGACAATACTGCCGCCGACAATACTGCCGCCGACAATACTGCGGGGCAGCTTGGGCACCGTGCCCAGCATTGGCAGCGCTACCGTTTCGCTCAGCTTTTCGGTCGAGTGGATCACATCGTCCATCGACTCGCGCAAGAAAACCGCCATCGTCCCCATAAACAGCCCCAGCACTGTGCCCAGCAGCAGGTCTGTCATCACTTTTGGACCCGTTTGCACACCCTCTTCCGGCGCTTCAATCACCTGCCAGTTGTAGCCGCCGCGGCCAATCTCGATCGCCAATTCCTGACGCGCTTTCAAAAGCTGCTGGAGGGTTTCGCGCTTGGTGGTGATGTCGGGCTGGAGGCGGTTGTATTCGGCAATCAGCTCAGGAAAGCGATTTAGCTCGCCTCGGAGCTGGGTTTCTGCCTGGGCCAGGCTTTGATCCCGCGCCTGCAAGCCGACCAGGTTGGTTTGCGTGGTCACAAGCTGGCCCGCCAACCCCATTTCCACATCGCCCATTTGGGCCTCGGTATAGAGGCGCTCTTCTGAAAGTCCCGTGTTGCTAGAAGAAGTGCCCAGCAGCCGCCCCGCCTCTTGCTGGAGCAGTGTCCGCTGACGTTCTAGCTGCTGCGACAGGCTGCGTACCGTGGGCGATCGCTCGGTATAGGTAACCAGTTGCTCCGCCAGCGCCAGTTCTGTCTCTTGGAGCGAGGTCAGCAGGTTGCGAAACCGCTCGGACTGGCTGAGGCGAGAGGCGACGATCGCCCCCCGTGGCGTGCGGGCGAGCTGCTGCTGGAGGTCGCTAAACCGCATCTGGTTATCTTGAAACTCGGCCTGGATGGCGCGGCGCTGTTCGGCGATCGCATTCAGCGCCTTCGCAAACTCGGTCGCCTGCTGTTCTGGGTCGATGATGCTCTGCCCCTCGCGGAACACTTCGAGCGATCGCTCTGCATTTGCCACCTCTTCGCGCACCGTCGGCAACTGCTCATCGATAAACGACAGACCGTTGCTCAGCCTCAGCTTTTGCTGCTCCAGGTTGTAAGACAGATAGACATTTTTCATCACTTCCAGAACGCGCTGCGACCGGAGCGGGTCGCCGCTGGTATAGTCCACCTGGAGAATTTTCGTCTCAATCTCGTCTTCGGTTTCCAGCACCCGGCTGACCGCCAACCCCTGTTTCAGGTCTTCCAGCCCCAAGTCGGGATACTCAGACCGCAGCGCCTCCACCGCCCGCCCCAGCAAAATCGGACTCTGCATCAGCCGAATCTGGGTTGCATAGTCAATTTCCACCGCCGCCGGAGCCGTAAACAGCGTTTCTGGGACTGCGCCGCGCAGGTTGGCCTTTTGCTCATAGTTCGACTCGACCAGGAGCTGCATCGAGCTGCGATAGGTCGCGTCTTTGCGGGCCGAGAGCAGGGTCGCAGCCGCCATCGTGCCCAGCAACACGCTCAGCAACAAAATCCGCCGCCGCATCAGCGTGGCAAAGAGCTGCCCATAGCCGAGTTCTGAGTCGGCCGACCCATTCAGTTTCCCCTCAAGCATGGTTCTTCATCCTGGATGAACTAAAACTTGGAATCCCTACCGCACCAAACTCATCGAGCGGCGATCGCAAAACTCGTCAATCACCCGCCCAATTCGATCAAAAAAGACCTTTTTAGTAAACCGACTCAGCGCGTGATCCCGAATGCTCGAATAGTCCCATTGCACCCTGACGGCTTCCAGCAGGGCCGCCTCCAGCGACGCAGCCGTCTGCTCCTGAAAAAATAAACCCGTCAGTCCCGGAATCTGGGTATCCAGCACGCCCCCGGCTCCATAGGACACCACCGGCGTGCCGCTCGCATTTGCCTCCACCGGCACCAGGCCATAATCCTCTAGCGCCGCCACGACCACCAGCTTTGCCCGCGACAGCAAGCTCGCCCGCTCCGCATCGCTGACGTAGCCCACAAAGCGGACATTGGGGGCGCTCATCTCCTCTAGTCGCTTGCGATCCGGCCCCTCGCCCGACACCACCAGCGGCCAGCCCAGCCGACTAAAGGCTTCCACAATCACATCCACCCGCTTATAGCCCAGCAGCCGCGCCGAAGCCAGATAAAAGTCTCCCTTCTCGGCAGAGAAATGAAACATATTGGCATCGATTGGATAGTTGACCGTCATGGCTGGACGGTTATAAAGCTTTTCGATTCGGCGGGCGACCGTTGTGGAATTGGCGATATATAAATCAGGTTCCTGGGAATAGGTTAAGTCCGCCTTTCTCAGCATTTTGAAAACCATGTCAATGGCTGGATAAAACGCCTGAAAGTCTCGATATTCGCGCAGATAATTTTGGGTGTCCCAAAGAAACCGGGGCACATTATGGCAGAAGCAAATGTGTTTTGCATGGGTGCCCTTGCGAACTGCTTTTGCAAAACTTGTACTACTACTAACGATCAAGTCATAATCTTGCAAATCGAGTGCTCGAAATGCTGGATAGTAAAACGGGGCCAGCAGCCTAAAATACTTCGATGCGTTGGGCATTGCTTGCAACAGCGTTGTTCGCACCTGGCGATCGCCCAATTCGATAGTGCGTTCAGGGTCATACAGCGAAGTATAAACATCAGCCCCTGGGAAATACTGGCATAACAGCTCAAAGACCCGTTCCGCCCCGCCCCGCTGAGTCAGATAGTCATGTACCAGCGCAACTTTCATGGTTAGAAACTCTTATATCCAGCTAGTTAGTATCCAGCTATGAGCAAAACGGAAAGCTTCAAAACAGTGGCTCTGGATCGCTTTGAAACTTAGGTTTAAAGGCTATCCGTGAGCGAGCAAAAGACTTAATAAGTCATGATTTCCTCTCCTAGCTTTCAGTGATTTGATTGGAGCCGTCATAATTTGTCGGAATTTTTTACTGTAGGTAGATAATTAAAAATTTGTATCCCGTGTTGATACCTCGTCTTGTATCTTGTTTCTCACCTTGTTGAAAAGCCGATGGGTATAAATTTTTTCCTTGGAGCTTATTCTTATTCCCTTCAAACCGATAAAATTAGCCCTTTAGAACCGGAAGATGCTCTAGCGCTAATAGCATTTAGTGCTAGAAGTTAAGTAGACTAACCGGAACCCGTGGAAGTACGATGTTATTGATCCTGAAGCTTTACGCAATCTTCATATTACGGCGCAAAACCGTAAAAAATTCATGAAGTTCTTCAGCCAGTAATCCAGCTCGAAGAACCCAAAGTCTCCATCACAAAAGCTTTTAAGTCATATCACCAGACTTTGTTTTTGGCTGTGAAGTTCATACTTTTTTAATACGAGGCGTATGATAGCTTCCGTGTAATTACTGGGTAAACAGGACTGAATTGGGTGGGGCGATCGCTCCTAGTTCATCAGAACTTTGTACGAATTTTGTCACAGCCTCACATTCTGGGTTAAGACAGCACTTTGGCAGCACTTTGGGCACTCTTGCTTTCGTCCCCAAAAAAGCGGCTGGGAAGATAGCCATACTTCCCAGCCGCTTTTTTGGATGAGCAAATCACTCGTTCACTCGCTTTTTTTGCTTTTTTTGATTTCTAGCCCCGGCCTCATCTCTTGCCCTTCTGCCCAGTGTTAGCGTCCACCACTCAAACGACAGGGCAAATGTTTCCCCAGCGATGCTCACGAGATGCGTTCAGGGTTGGGCGGGTTGGACAAGCCAGTGGCCAACATGAGAATTGCTAGAGAATGCAAAACGAGTTTGTGTGTGTCCTAGACTTCTGTTAGAATGTTGTTTCGTCATCGTGGAGAGATGGCTGAGTGGTCGAAAGCGGCAGATTGCTAATCTGTTGTACGATTTAGGTCGTACCGAGGGTTCGAATCCCTCTCTCTCCGTTCTAATTGCGGCATTTTGTGAGAGCGGCATTTTGTGAGAAATGCCCTCCGCTGAGGCTTAGCGATCGGCTGAGTTTTGGGGCGATCGCCAGCAGTCATCTCTTTGCAGCAGTCATCTCTTTGCTTTAGTCACTGCCGACGCTGAGGTTGCTGCCGGTGATTTCGGCACCGGCCAGGTTGATGCCCCGCAGGGTTGCTCCCGCTGTTTCAGCGTGATACATAGTAATGTTGGCCAGGTTGGCATTGGTTAGATTTGCGTCTTCAAAGCTGGCATTGGTAGCAAAGGCACCAGCCAGATTCGCAGCCGTCAGGTCAGCTCCGGTCAAATCAGCTCCTTCCAGGTTTGCGCCCTGCAAATTGGCCCCGCGCAAATTTGCGTCTCGCAGGTCTACGCCAATCAGGTGGGCACCCTGCAAGTTAGCACCCTGCAAATCACATTGGGCGCAGGCTCCCGTAGAGCGCAGTTGGAGTACTTGATCCGGGTTTTCGGCTCGAACTGGCCCTGCTATTAACAGGGGAGCAGCAAGGGCGATCGCCATCCAGCCATTCCGCATCCAGGCATTCCGGTTATTGCGTTTCATCTTTACCCTCCCAGGACTTAGATTGTGGAGGAGGGGCAAATCATCACCCCTATCTCTACGATGTCACTGGGCAGCGGTAATGCCCTCATGCAGGTGGATGAAGTTGCCGCCTAATCGGCTATCCCGCTGGGTGGAAAAGATGGCGCAGGTCGGCCCGGCAGCCGGGCACTTTGCCCCAGGCGTTTTGCCCTGGCAGAGGCGGCTCCCGGCATACAGCGCCCAAAGCGATTTCGCATGAGACTCCGGTAGCGCGAACGGTTTTCGGCGGCTAACCCCGGCCCTTGCAACTCGTTAACTTGTGCCAGCGCCCCAATTGGCAGCCTGTAAACCTAGAAAAATCCTGAGAAGACTTCCAGTGCCTCTTCTTCCAGCGTGGGGCCGATGACCTGGATGGGGCGTTTGCCATGCTTCAGCACCTCGCGGATGCCAAGCGGCAGTTGATAGGGCGATTCGCCCTGGGTTTTGTAGAGGCGATCGCTGCTCAAAGCGTAGACCAAGCGCCCCACGCCGCTCCAAAAGACTGCTCCGGCGCACATTGGGCAGGGTTCGGTGCTGGCATACAGGGTGCATTGTTCCAGCGTCTCCTGGCTCAGACTTTTGTCCATTTGGCGCAGCAGGACGGTTTCGGCATGGCCCGTGCAGTCATGCTCGGTAATTTGGTTATTTTCGGCTTCGGCAAGCACTTGTCCCGATGCATCTGCCAGCACTGCGCCAAAGGGCCGGTTGCCCGCTGCCCGTGCGCGAGAGGACAGGGCGATCGCACGCCGCAAATTTACCAAATCCTGCTCACTCAACTCACTCATTTCGGTCACTCCTCGGTCACTCCTCGGTCACTCCTCGGTCACTCCTCGGTCACTCCTCGGTCAATCTTGAATGCAGTCTGTTATCCATCATCCCATCCAACCGATGCACCCTCATCCCTCATCCCTCATCCCTCATCCCTCATCCTTCTTGGGGAAACCATTGGGAATCTCAAAGCGATCGCCCGTCCGGCAATACTCATAGCCCGCCATCCGCCCGATCGCCCCAACCTTGTCTACGTCGATGCGGTTGCGCTCATCCAGCACCGTATCTCGCACAAACAGATGCACCACTTGCCCAATCACTACATGAAACTGACCCACAGGCACAATTTGCAGCGTGCGGCACTCAAACGCCACGGGCGACTCGGCTACGCGGGGTGGCTTGACCACCTTGCTGGGCGAAGGCGACAGGTTTACGTAGTCAAACTCCGACTCGCCATAGGGCAGCGGCTCGGCACACTCTGCCACCTGATGCGCATAGGACTCGATCGCCAGGTTAATCACATATTCCCCGGTACCGCCTTCGCTGGGCGGGCGCACGTTTCGCAGCGTATCTTTTTCGCTGCCGTCGGGCTTGAGGCTAATGCTAAACATCAGCGCCAGGGGAATATGCCCCACCGCATTGAAATAGGAAAAGGGCGCAAGATTGGCCACGCCCTCAGGTGAGAGACTAGAGACAAAGGCGATCGGACGGGGGACGACGCTGCCAATCAGCAGCTTGTAGCGCAGTGATGGGGCAAGCAGTTCAGGATCAATTTCCATTAGGGTTTAGCTTAGAGATTAAAGTCGGTTGCATGAATTCTGACATGATTCGCCAGTGCATCTTGGAACAAGTGCAACAGCGCGGCCTCGAAAAAAGTATTTGCCCGTCGGCAGTGGCGCGATCGCTGGGTGGTGCAGACTGGCGATCGCTCATGCCCTGCGTCCGCGCAATCGGCGCAGAGCTAGCGCAATCTGGAGAAATCCGGGTGTTGCAGAAGGGAAAGCCCGTTGATCCGCGCACGGCCACCAGGCCGATTCGATTTCAGCAATCTGCCCAGATAGCTGAACGCCAAATCGCTGAAGGCTGGACAGCCGAAAAAAATCCCCCGATAGAAGTCGAGGGAGGCGATCGCGGAGACAAAATTTAGCCGCACATCAGGTTGTCAAGGGCTGGGCTGGCTGGGGTAAGCAGTCTAACGAGAAGTTCCTAACCCCTAACCTCCAACCCCTAACCCCCAACCCCTAGTAGCTCAGCCACTCTTCCACCGCTTCTTCCTTGGTGTTGGTGTTGCGATCAAAGGTTTCGCGAGTAAATTTTAGGTGGATGTTGCGGGTTTGTTCGCCATCCGCCGCCACCGCCATAATCGGATAGTCAATCAGCCCATCCTGGAAAGACATCTGGAACCGGAAGGTGCCATCGGGATTGAGCTTGATCGGCTGTCCGCCGATGGTGACGGTGGCGTCCGGTTCCGTTGCGCCGTAGACAATCAGCTCGGCATCCGCAATCAGCCAAAATTTGCGGGGACGAATCGGCGGCACAGACGCAGAGGAGCCGATGCCGCTGCCCGACGCGGTGTAGGCGAGTCCAGCACCCGACGCCATGTAGCCGATGCCGCTGCCCGATGCCATATAGCCCATGCCCACGCCCGAAGCGGTGAGTCCCGACATCGTGGGCACGGCCCACAGCCCCGCCCCGGAAGGAAACACATAGGAGCTGACCGCTTTCTCGGCCATGTGCACCGAGCCAAATAGCGACCCCGCCACGTTGGGCACTGCGCCAAACAGAGACGCATCGACCCGCTGGCCGCCAACCATCGCTTCACCAAACAGCTTGTCATAAATTGAGTCGGCAGCAGCGCCTCGGCGGGCAGGGGGCACCAGTTCCAAAAACTGCTTGCCAGCCAGCGTCTCTTCCCAGGCCACCGTAATGAACTGGTCATCCACCCAGTCTGACGGATATACAGGCGGCACGCGCACCGGAGCCGATTGCGCCAGCAGCAGCCAGCGACCGTCGGTACAGACATAGCCAATCTCAATGAGATAGTCGCGATCGCTCACCGGCACGGGCAAATACCACTCCCGCGCCAGCTCATCGCACTCATACTGTTGCAGGCTGTGGGGCCGCTGGGCACCCAGATTCACGTCCGTTACGTCATAAAACCGCAGCGCCAGCCGAGCACCGCCCTGCCGCCGCATTTCTTCTTTCTGGCTGTTGGGAATGTCCCAGTAGGCGTAAACCCACTGCGGGTCGCGGGGCATCAGCACAATCCGGCTCTCGCCATAGCCATCGGGCAGGTCGCTCAAGGGCGCATCTACTTCGGTCAGGGAGATGGGCGTGCGACTCTCAAAAGAACTGCTATGCGAACTGCTTTGTCCCACATCAAACTTTGTCGCTTCAACCTCTGCCTGGGCTTCGACTCCCCGCCCCAGGGAGGGCGTATAGCCAGCGCTGCGCTGTGCAGCCAGAATCGCAGCGACCAGTTGCTCTTTTCTCATCCGGCTGTAGCGCGAGACGTTAAATTCACTCGCCACTCGGCGCAGTTGCCGGAGGGTCATTTCTTCCAGGGGTGGGCGTTCCTGAGCCATGAGTTTTCCTCCAGATAAGATAAATAACGAGATCAAGACAAAGCGTGAAGAGGAAATGGCGGATTGACACCCTGCCCGAATGGATGCTCAGCGAGGCTACAGACGGGGATCGCCGACAGCGCTTACAAACCTTTTGGGATCGCGGGGATCGAACCGCTAAGTCATATAGTGCGTAAAAATTCCTATTCGGTCAAGGGGTGGAACAGTCGGTTTAATCGGAATTTCACGAGTTTGCAGGTGTGATGGGGATCGAAAAGTCACAAAGTCATGACATAAATTCTGCATAGGGATCACTCCTGGGATCTGACAATTGTCACGAAATTTTGACTTTTGGGGATGGCGATCGCCCATAAGAAAAGGGGGGCAATTGCCCCCCTTTCATGTCCGGTTAAATCAGGTTATAGAACCGTACCAAACCGTCTCGACCAGGAAAAATCCCAGTGGCCGAGTGGGTGAGTGACCTACTTGGTTTCTGAGAATTCGGCATCAATCACATCATCGTCGCCGCTTCCCGCAGAGGTGCCCGCGTCGTCGCTGGGCGGCGGCGTTGCGCCACCGTCTCCCCCGTCGCCGCCCTGATACAGGTTGCTGCTGAGGCTATAGAGGGCCTGTTGCAGCTCGGCAGTCAAAGATTTGATGCTGTCGATATCTTCCTGGGCGATCGCATTTCGCAGATCCTTGGTCAGTCCTTCTACCTTGGTCTTGTCGGCAGCAGGAACCTTATCGCCCTGGTCGGCCAGCAGCTTTTCAGCCTGGTAGGCCAGCGAATCAGCCTGGTTCTTTAGCTCGATCTTCTCACGACGCTCCTTGTCGGTGTTGGCGTTGCGCTCGGCTTCGTTCACCATGCGCTCCACCTCATCCTTCGGCAGCGTCGAAGCCCCCGTGATGCTGATGGACTGCTCCTTGCCTGTGCCCTTGTCCTTGGCGCGCACATTCAGGATGCCGTTGGCGTCGATGTCGAAGGTGACTTCGATCTGAGGCACGCCACGCGGTGCAGGTGGGATGCCATCCAGCCGGAAGGTTCCCAGGCTCTTGTTGTCCGAAGACATTTCCCGTTCCCCTTGCAGGACGTGAATTTCCACGTTGGTCTGCCCGTCGGCTGCCGTTGAGAAGACTTCCGACTTTTTCGTGGGGATCGTGGTGTTGCGAGGAATGATCTTGGTCATCACGCCACCCAGGGTTTCCAC
>RFIF01000189.1 GCA_003695655.1 Cyanobacteria bacterium J069 | reverse complement strand
TAGGGGTTGGGGGTTAGGGGTTGGGGGTTAGGGCAAGCCAGGGGCTGAGCAATGGCGTCTTGTCAATGGCTTCTCATCCATGGCTTCTCATCCATGGCTTCTCATCCATGGCGTCTTGTCAATGGCGTCTCTTGTGATGGTAGTGATGAAGCAGCGGCGAGAATGTCCAGCTTTAGAGGGAGTTTGGTTCCGCAAAGGCTTGTCAAATCTAGCCTCAGGCTAGTGTCAGTCAAAATTATGAGGCAATTATGAAATTGCACTTGCGATGATCATACCCGAAATTATGAATCGATTATGAAAATCAGGTAGAGTCAAAAATGAAAAGACTATGAAAACATTGTAACGCTTGATGCAAAATCTTTTTTGGACGCGAGGGCGACGGCGATGGGCCCGCGCCTGCGGCGTGGCGTTGCTAGCGGGGCTGCTGGCGATCGCCTGCCGTCCTGATATGCCACAGATAACGGATGCCAGACCCAATGTCGTGGCCACCAGCACCATCCTGGCGGATTTGACCAGGCGCGTAGGGGGCGCAGAAATTGATCTAGTGAGCCTGCTAAAACCGGGCGATGACCCGCATGTGTATGAACCCGTGCCCAAGGACACTCAGCGTATCGAAGACGCCGATTTGATTTTATATAACGGCTACAACCTGGAGCCGGGGCTGATTCGGCTGATGGAGTCGGTGGGTGTGCGGGGGCGCAAGGTGGCGATCGCCGAGGTGGTACCGCCGCTAGAGCTGGAGGAATATAGCAGCGCGGTGCCCGATCCCCATGTTTGGGGTGATGTGCAAAATGCAATCTTGATGGTGAACGCCATCCGGGATGAGCTGATTCGCCTGTCGCCACAGGACGAAGCCGCCTTTACCCAAAATGCCGCCGATCTGATTGCCACGCTGCAACGGCTCGACGGCTGGATCACGCAGCAAATTCAAACTATTCCCCCGGCTCAACGCCAGCTTGTGACAACGCACGATGCCTTTCAGTATTACGCCAAAGCTTACGGGCTGACGGTGCTGGGCACGCTGATCGGCATCAGCACCGAGGAACAGCCCAGCGCCAAAACCTTGCAAACGCTGGCCGATGCCATCAAAGCGGCTGATGTGCCGACCATCTTTGCCGAAACCGCCATCAATCCACGGCTGATTAATACCGTCGCCGAGGAAGCCGGGGTGCCGCTGGCTGATACCGAACTTCATGCCGACTCCATTGGCGCGCCGGGGGGCGATGCCGCCAGCTATGTGGAGATGATGGTGGCGAATACAAGGGCGATCGCCCGCAATCTAGGTGGCACAGCAGCCGCCTGGCCCGAACCGTAGCGCCGCGCGGAACCAGGAGCAGATAGTCCCAAAAATGTAGTCCTAAAAATGTAGTCCTAAAAATGTAGTCCTAAAAATGTAGTCCTAAAAATGTAGTCCTAAAAATGTAGCCCCAAAAATACAGACCTAAAAATACAGTCCTAAAAATGGGCGTCAGAACCATTAGTTCCGCGCCCAAAAATTCTCACAAGCTCATCGTTCAGGTGTTTGCCGGGTCAATTGATTTAGCCCATTAACCCAGCTAATTAACTCGGCTAATTAACCTAGCCAAATTGCTGGCTCGACTGACCTTCCGCCTCCAGGTTAAACAGCGTGCTGAGGGTTTCCATGGCCCGCCGCCGTGCCTCAATGTCTTGCTGGGCGCGCAGTTGCACCATCGGATCATGCAGGATTTTGTTAATAATGCCCTTGCTCAGCGCTTCGATAATGCCCTGGTGCTTGTCGGCAAACTCAGGCCCCAGGCGAGACAGCGCCTTTTCCAGTTCCTGCGCACGGATGGTTTCCATCTTGTCTTGCAGACACTTGATGGTGGATACCGTTTCGAGCGATCGCAGCCAGTTATTAAAAGCATCAATCTCTTCGTCCAGCAGCGCCTCAGCTTCCAGCGCCATCTGGCGACGGCTTTCCTGATTCTGCGCCACCACAGCCTTCAGGTCGTCCACATTAAACACATGGACATGGGGCAGCTCGTTGACATCTGCGTCCACATTGCGCGGCACAGAGATATCAAACAGCATCAAGTGCTGACCGGGTTCCACCATCGCTTCCAGCTTAGCCCGATCGAGCAGCGGTTCGGTGGCGGCAGTGCTGGTAAACACAATGTCCGAGTCTGCAATTACCGCGCCCATTTGATCCAGCGTGTGCAGTTGCAGATGGGCATCCGGGAACTGTTTTGCCAGCTCCTCTGCGCCAGAGAGTGAACGGTTCACAATGGCAATTCGGTGCGCGCCCTTGGACAGCAAATGCTGCACCAATAGCCGCGCCATCTTGCCTGCACCCAAAATCGCCACCCGACTCGCCGCCAGATTCTGCGCCTTAATCTGCGCTAGCTCAACAGCGGCTGAGCTAATGGATACCGCGCCTGTGCCAATGCTGGTTTCGCTGCGGACGCGCTTACCCGCCTCGACCGACTTTTTAAATAAGTGATTCAAGACTCGCCCAATGCCGCTACACTGCTGTCCCAGCTTGTGGGTGTGCTTCACCTGCGACAAAATCTGCCCTTCACCCAGCACCAGACTATCCAGACCCGCAGACACACGCATCAGGTGCATGACTGCATCCTGATGCAGCAGCACAAATAGGTGCTGACGCAGGTGATGCAGGGGAACTTTGCCATATTCCGATAGAAACTGAGTGACCTCTCGGATGCCGTTGTCGGTTTCGCTGGCGACCACATAGATTTCCAGCCGATTGCAGGTGCTGAGGATGGCCACCTCTTCGATGTGGGGGTAGCCACAAAGCTGGGCGATCGCCGCTTCGGTTTGGGGCGTGGGGATGCTCAGCTTTTCTCGAACTTCTACTGGGGCTGTTTTATGACTTAGGCCCACAACCGCAATGTTCATAATCCTCCCAAAGGTTTCTCATCTGGCGCAGACGATTAGAGAAGCATCCTGTCAGACGCCGGTTTTGTTATGTCTTGTGGTGACGACCACAGCTCATCCAAAAGTCTATCAACTCCCGGTCGCACGGTAGATCTGTCCCTTTCAGGCACGCTCAGACAATGTAACGAAGGATTGTAACAACTGGGAGCAGGGGGCGATCGCCCTCTCAGATTCCTGAAAGCCCTGATTTTGCGTTATGCCAACCCTCCAGCAAAGACGCACTCGCTAGATAGCCGTTAAAAATCTTAAGTAAAACCAAGATCTGCTTTACAAAACGAAACTAAAAGTTTAAGATTGTACAAGATTAGGCAATCAAACCTAGTCGTTTCATTTTCTACAGACACACTTGTAGTTTTTACGGACTCATTAGCAATGACAACAACCCTACAACGCACCGAGCGTGCGAGCGTTTGGGAACAGTTTTGCAACTGGGTGACCAGCACCGACAACCGCCTGTATGTAGGCTGGTTCGGCGTGTTGATGATCCCCACCCTGCTGACTGCCACCGCTTGCTTCATCATCGCCTTCATCGCTGCTCCCCCCGTGGACATCGACGGCATCCGTGAACCCGTTGCCGGCTCCCTGATGTACGGCAAC
>RFIF01000188.1 GCA_003695655.1 Cyanobacteria bacterium J069 | reverse complement strand
TTCGCGGGCTGCGCCCGCGAAAAATCATCCAGAATCTACAGAACTCGTTTCAACTGCGTAAGTCCTGTCTGAGTCAAGCCAGCGGGCACTTTTGATCCCGATTTTTCAGGTTTTGAGAGGGCGATCGCACAACCCTGGTCACTCAGACGACATTAATAACTCAGTAGCATTGCTGAATCGGTCTATGAAATAGTTTCTGAAAGCCTTGAGGCTCTGTCCTCAATCCGACGAAATCATAGCGTCATTCAGCAACGCCAACTCAGTAGCATTGCGGAGTTATTTCGGTACTGGTATAAAAAGTTTCCATCCGGGTTTTCTGCTTAAAATGAGGGGTGCAACCCCCCAAAATGCTTAATGAATGTTGAATTTTGAATTATCAGAGCCAGACTTCAGGAAATAAAGCGTCAGCAGATATACTTATAAGAGCTACGATATTCGGCTATACTGTTGAGTGTGATTAGTGAATCTACTGTCCGTCCTTAAATTCTATGGGTAGTTCTATTAGATTTGCGAATTCGGTCTTGCTGGCGGTCGGGCTTTCCCTGGCAGCATCAGCTTTTGTGGCCGCTCAATCGAAGCCTCTGCCAAGCGGAGCCGGGCTAGTAGTATCTGCAAACGCTTCTCCTGATTTGGCACAGCGCTCGATCAGCCCTCCAGCAAATCAGCTTCAGCAATTGGTAGATGTGGTAGAGCTGCAAAATTCTTCCTACGATCCACCCGTCGAGGGTGGTCCCCAAAGTTCTCAAGGTTCGGGGACTCGCTGAGCTGCTTTGTCCTCTGTTCCATACCTGTAGCTATTTCTCAAGGGCATCTCTCTCAATTGCATCTCTGAGAATCTCTAAGAGCTACATCGTTTAGATTTGTATTCCTGAGATCAGCGCCGGCGCAGATAGCCCTATCGTCAATCACTCAGTTAAACATCGCATTCGCATCGCGCTTCGATCAGGCGATCGACAGGTTTTGTGTAAGTCGCATTCTTTACTAGATAAGGTTTGCGGATTTTGACCAACGTTCTGTCTGCACTAGGGTGTGAGCGTGCCAATGGGCGTCGTCGGTCTGGGGGTAATCAGAGCGGTAATGTCCTCCCCGGCTTTCCGTCCTAAACGCGGCGCTCTTGACCAACAAGTAGGCAATGTCTAAGAGATTTCGAGTTTCTCCCCAGGCTCTGATCTGAGCGGGCGACAGGTTAACGATGGCAAGGCTAACTGGAACCGTAGAATCGGGACGGATATGACTGAGGTATTGACTCAGCGGTAAAGTCGCAAACTTTAGCCGCCATGCCTGAATTTGGGCGATCGCCCTTTCCAGATTAGGCTGCTCACGGCAAATCCCGGCTGCCTGCCAGACCAAAAGTGGCAAGTTCTGCCGGAGGGTGGCAATCTCGGCTTTTTGCTCTTCCCAGTTGGCGATCGCTTCCAGCAGGGAGACAGACAGGCTCTCGGCGGCAGGTTGAGACGCGGGGATCGCCTCTAGCAAAGTTGCTTCTGGTAAGGTTAACTGCTTGAGCTGCGCCCCAAACACGATGCACTCTAGCAGGGAATTGCTCGCTAGCCGGTTGGCACCATGAACGCCCGTGCTGGCCGTTTCGCCGATGGCGTACAGCCCCGCAATTGAGGTCTGGCTGTGGGTGTCGGTTAAGATTCCACCCATCCAATAATGGGCTGCTGGGGCAACGGGCACTGGTTCCTGAAACACATCAACGCCCCACTGCCGACACACCTGCACAATATTGGGAAAGCGCCGCTGGATAGTATCTGGAGGAATGGGGCGCAGATCCAGCCAGACATGCCCGTGGGCTGGGTCGGGATGGTGTGTTTGCAAATAGCTAAAAATAGCGCGGCTGACCACGTCTCTGGGCGCAAGTTCGCCATCGGGATGATAGTCGAAAGCAAAGCGCCGCCCGTGGTCGTCGATCAGGTGTGCCCCTTCACCGCGCACCGCTTCACTGACCAAAAACCGAGGCGCACCGGGCTTAGTCAGCGCCGTTGGGTGAAATTGCACAAATTCTAGATCCCGCAGCACTGCGCCGCCGCGCCAGGCCATCGCGACGCCATCGCCCGTGCTGAGCGCCGGATTCGTCGTTTGGGCAAAGACCTGGCCGCCGCCGCCCGTCGCCACCACCACCGCCCCCGCCGACAGCCGGCAGAGGTGCCCATCAACCAGCGCAATTACGCCTAAGCAGCGATCGCCTGCCGCACTCATCCACAGATCCAGGACGAAGCTCTGGCTCATAACGTGGATGTTGGAGCGCTGAAGCACCTGTTCAGCGAGGATAGTTACCACTGCTCGGCCTGTGGTGTCGGCTGCGTGCAGCACCCGCCGTCGCGAGTGAGCCGCTTCGAGCGTCATCGCCAGGTCTGCCCCGTGGCGATCAAACGAAACCCCCATGGCGAGCAAGTCCCGAATACAGTCGGGCGCTTGCTGCACCATGAGGGTCACAGCCTGGCGATCGCATAGTCCTGCGCCAGCTCGCAGGGTGTCTTCGATATGGAGAGCCGGGGAATCATCGGCAGCCATGGGAGCGGCAATGCCCCCCTGCGCCCAATCGCTTGCGGAGGTGAGCAGCTCATCCTTGGTCAGCAGCCCCACATGAAAGCTGGACGGTAGACACAGCGAAGAATAAAGCCCCGCCGCCCCAGCTCCAACCACTAAAACATCAAACTGGCAAGAGAGAGAAGACGAGGACAAATGCGGTCTGCCTAGCGGTAAATGCCATTGTTAAAGCGATCGCCCCCTTCCACCAGCGCATCTAGCGGCGGGCTGACGACAAAGTTGCTGAAGTTGTTCTTCAGAATTTCCTTTTGCACATCGGTCAGTCCTGGCATGTCTAGCAGATCCTCAACGCTCTCAAAAGGAGCATTCTTCAGAACCATCCGCGCCAGCGT
The DNA here is from genome assembly GCA_003695655.1 of Cyanobacteria bacterium J069. Lineage (GTDB taxonomy): Bacteria > Cyanobacteriota > Cyanobacteriia > Elainellales > Elainellaceae > Thermoleptolyngbya. The sequence continues at coordinate 3,989 of RFIF01000188.1, read as the reverse complement.
GGGATACATACCGGGATACTGCATAAAGGCCCGAACGTTGGTATTGTTCAGGTCGATTTTTTTGCCAAAGTCGGTTGCCAGCTTATCGTCCATCGCATTGCGGAAGTTTGCTTCAGCCAGCACCGGCAGGGGACTGCTGAAGGAGAGGGGGTTTAGCGAGGCTGCGATCGCCGTCTGAGGCGAACCCAACCACCCCCAAGAGGTGAGCAATAGGCCCAAAGTCATCAATACGCCAACCAGTCGCTTCATCGGTCGAATCCCTTCCAACTACAGTTCTCCAAAACAGGACCCTAGTTCACACCGCTTAAATTCAGAACACCGAATTTCTCATACGGACGCCTGAGATTCAGGGGTTACCTGAGAGCCGCTTCATGACTCTCAACAACACAGCTTATTAGCCTCATAATTAGAGCCTACCACTTTGGGGGGAGTTCTGAAGGGGCATCTGGAGATTTAGCAACCGCGCATTTTGAAAGTCGCGCTGTGGGGCTATGAAGCCAGGTTTTCATTCCCTTCAGCGTTCCCCCTTCAGCGTTCCAATGATCCCCTGGCGATCGCCGCTAGAGCTTGGTGCTCAGCTTCAAGAAAGTATCCAGATCGACAAAGGAGCCAGCATAGGTGACAGTGGGCGTATCGTAGCCTTTGAGGCTGACGGTGTATTGCTTGAACAGCGTCGGATTGGCGATCGCCCCTGTCAAATATTGATAGGTGGTTTCGCCCAGCGCCACGTCCATGCCAATTTGCTTAGTAGAAGACTCCAGGCGGAACGCCGCATTGACCGTGTCTCCGAGGGCCGTATAGTCGGGGCGATCACCCGTGCCCGTGTTGCCCACCATTGCGTAGCCCGTATTCAGGCCCGCGCCCACCCGCAGCGGAAAAGGCAGGGGATAGCGCTCATGCAGACGGCTGGTCATCTTGTGCAGGGCGCTGAGGGCGCGGGCAATTCGCACCATTTCTTCGGGCGTGATCCCCTGCGCTCCATGAATCCAGACAGCCATGATGGCGTCGCCGATGTACTTATCAACCCAGCTTCCATATTCGCGAATAATGTCCCCGGCGCAGCGAAACCAGGTGCCAATCGCTTCTGAAAGAATTTTTTCGTCGAGCTGACGAGTCATCACGGTGAAATCGCGAATATCTACCACCAGCACTGAGATCAGACGGCGCACATGCAGCGTTGCGGTCGCCGTAAATTCCTGGGAATCGATGCCAACGGAGGAATCGTTTAGATGCGACAGCTCTGGCGAGTAAAACTCTAGCTCGGTTTGCCCAAACGTGAGGCGATCGCTGTTGTGGAGGGTCACAGGCACACTCACGCGCCGACCGTTGACAAACGAGCCGTTGCGGCTGCCCAAGTCAATCAAATAAAACTCGCCCGTCTCCATGCGTTGCAGCATCGCATGGTTGCGCGAAATCCACCGATCGGGCAGCACAAAGTTGTTATCGTCTCCTCGGCCAATCGTCCAACAGTTGTTGTTCGTTAGCGAGAGATAACGATTGCCTGAATCGGTTCGTAAGATCAGATGGGGAACGGGTTGGGCAGTCACTGACAAAGATGAGAAACCGCTAAATCTTCCCTAAGAGATGCGTCCTGGCAATCTAAACCTAACTTGCAGGGGCAGAGCTACCGCCCAGCATTGCTTATAACAGCACTGCTTATGACAGCACTGCTTATGACAGCACTGCTGGTCGTACGAGCCGAAAGCAGTTGCTCTGAAGATGCCCTGACAGAATGCTGGAAGAAGCACCCGTCAATTACCCTGATGAGCTTGCACTGAGATGAGCTTGCACTGAGAAGGGCATTCTGTAAACAGCCATTTAATCGTTGTCTGCACCTTTGGGTCAGCGTGATTAAAGAGCAAGCCCATCAGAACAGCCAACTCACCCTTGCAACTCAACTGCACAATGGAGGTCTTACTACTAAGTTAGCCCAGGATACTCAAATCATATCCTCACTCAAGCAAGAGTAGCAGCTAACCAGAAGAGTCCATCAACCAAAATAGCGCTCAAAACCGCTCCCCCAAAGCTCCACCAGTGAAGCTGGGGCGATCGCAAGGGCATGAACCCTAGCACCACCAGCAGCCCCACCAACAGTAGCGCCGCGCCGCCCCCAAGCGGCGTATAGATTTGGTGGAGCGCCGCCTGAAGAATGCCGCCAGCGGTGCTTACATCCGCTTGCATTAGCTGCCGCCAATAGGGAATCAAATCGAGCATGTAGAAATATAAATCGGTAATGGCAGTCCCCAGCAGCGATCCCAGATAGAACCAGTGACCGATTTTGTGTTTGGCTTTGCTCAGACCGGGCAGCACAAAAGGCAGACCCAGAGCTTCTACGGGTAGATGGTAGACGGGTTCCCAGCGCAGCCACCCCCAATAGACCGAACCAGCTAACCAGGTCCAGGCGAAGCCGATCAGCAGATCACCCCAAATCTTACTGGCTGGCTTGTCCAAAAGCGATCGCCCCACGCCAACCCAGAGGATCGTCATGCCCAGGCTGAGCCAGGGAAGCACCTGCACCAGCGGCGCTTGAAAAAAGACGGGAACCGCAACCAAAAAAACAGACGCAGAAAAAACTGCCAGCCGAGTGGCATGGGCTGGGGAAGGTTCTAATAAATAGCCTGGCGATCGCTCAAGGGGGTGCTGCCGCAGCTCAGTGGCAGACAGCGCCGCCATTTCTGTCGCTGGATGAGGAGCGTGAACCGTTGATTCTGAAAAGTAGGTAGAGCCGGGGCGGGGTGTCAAGAAAACCAAATTTTTATACCAACGATGCCATGCTTTTCATTTAGTTTACTTTATTTAACATATTGGGAAAAGTGCTGGATGGAAAGTTGACCTAAAGGCAGACCTAAAGTGCGCGCCCAAAGTGCGCGTTTGAAGTGCGCGCTTGATCTGCCCACGCTTTACGGACGCTTGATGGAGCACTGACCAAGACTCATCCCCCCTTTATCGAGTCACCCGCCACAATACTGAGCGATTTTCTTTGGCTCGGCTAAGATGTGGTGGAGTTTTCCAAAGAAGGCGCATGGAGTCTATGAATCTGCCTTTGCTCGCTGCCGAGAACGGGTTTTCTGGCTGGGGTCTGGATGGGTTGAGCCTCAGTAATCTGAGCACCATTCAAGGTATTCCGTCCGCGTGGGTTCATGGCTTGACCCCTTTGGCGATCGCCCAGTCAACTGGGCCCGCAGCCGCCACTCAGCCTAACCTGCTGACCACCACGTTTCAGGCGATCGTGATGGGTCTGGTGCAGGGGATCACCGAATTTCTGCCCATCAGCAGCACCGCCCACTTACTGATTTTTACTAAGGTGCTGGGCTGGTCGGTCGTAGGCGAAAAATATTTTGTGGACGCAATCCAGTTTGGCAGCGTGATTGCGGTGCTAATTTATTTCTGGAAAGACATTCGCCAGATTTTGGGCGGGGCCTGGGACGCCTGGCAAAGCAAAGCCTGGGATCGCGAGGAATGGAAGATCTTCGTTGGCATCACTGTGGGGACGATCCCAGCACTGCTGTTTGGCTATCTGTTTAGAGATGCCATTCCCGAAAGTGCCCTGGTGATTGCGGTAGTGTCGATTGTGATGGCGCTGCTGCTGGGCTTGGCAGAGCAGATTGGCAGCCGCAAGCGCGGGTTTGAGGATCTGTCGATTTTAGATGGGCTGCTGGTGGGGCTGGGGCAAACGCTGGCGCTGGTGCCGGGTGTGTCGCGGTCTGGCTCTACGCTGACTACGGGTATGTTTCTGGGATTACAGCGGCAAACCGCCGCCCGCTTCTCGTTTTTGCTGGGAATTCCCACGCTGGCGATCGCCACGCTCTATCAATCCACCAAAGCCCTGGGGAACGTGGAGAGCCTGCTGCCGCTGCTAGTAGGCATTGTGTCTACGTTTATTTTTTCCTATTTGGCGATCGCCTGGCTGCTGCGCTATCTGCAACGCAAGAGCACCTGGGTATTCGTGTGGTATCGTCTGGCCTTCGGCGCGTCGATCTTGCTTTCCC
>RFIF01000187.1 GCA_003695655.1 Cyanobacteria bacterium J069 | reverse complement strand
GCGATAGATCGCCGCACACAGATCCAGCGTTCTGCCCAATGCCAAAAACGCCGGATGCCACTGCGTCAGCCCGTCCTGGGTCAGTCGGTCATAGCTGCCGTAGTTGCTGTAGTCATAGAAAAATCCCTGCTGCATTCCCGCCGCTTAGCCATTGCTTCTCTGTCAGTATTCAGCAGATCCTTTAGAAAATAACTTGTTGGGAATTTCCCCTTATTAAGGGGGATCTAGGGGGATCGGCTCGGATACATAACGCTCGGAGATCCCCCTAGCAGTTTGTTAATTATTAGTTGAAGGGTTAAGTCGCTTTAATTTCACTTGTGCATCTTCCGTGGCGAAGCGCCAATCATAGGTCAACCTTGCATTGCTTCACCACGATCGCGGAGGAGGGAGATGTTTCCCCCTCCATTCTTACTGTCCGTTTATTGCTTGACGTACTAGCAGTGTGTCGATGCATTTTGCCAGGGATTTTTGAAGCGGTTCCCTGCGCAAACATAACACGCAGCGTTGTGACAAATTTTAACTTCGTGATTAGCGAACGAGTCTCGCCTCGATCGCATTTTCCTGCGACAGGACAACATGCTCTGCTAACTTGACTGTGCCAAAGGCCAAAGCGCCAAAGCTCGCCATCAGCAGCGTTGCCAGGATCGCAAAGCCCAGCCATCCACCGGTGGTTTCTGAATCAAGAGGTTGCGACGGCTGTGCAGGCTGGGGGGCGGGGCTGTGGGGGACATTGGTCAGAGATGGGTCAATCGAAAAGCCGGAAGCATCGGTGGTGTAGAACATGGGTTGTGGGGGGATTTGGGAGTGTCTAGAGTGGAAGATCGAAGCGCTGCCTGATGAATCTATTTGTTGCCTGATGAATCTATTTATAGAACGAAAATCGCGATCGCTCCATTCAGAAAAGTTAAGCAGCAAGTTAAGGAGTTTGTCTGAGAACAGTCCCTAACTTTTCAGTATCGTGCTGGACTGGGCGATCGCCGTATAACAGACCCATCGACCAAATAGCCCCTCACACTTCACTCTGAACACTTCACTCTGACAGGAGACACACCATGCAACTGACCTACCGTGGCACCGACTACACCGCCAGCAACGCCCTGCCCACCACCAGCCAAAGCTTCAACGGCTGCTATCGCGGCGCAGAAATGGCAATGCACCACAGATCCAAGCTGCCCGCTCAGCCGTTTGTTAATCTCACCTATCGCGGCGTCCAGTATCGCCCCGAAGTTTCTTCCAGCTTTAGCTCCGAAAACGTCGTCATTGCCTAACTTTGGTATCAGCCTGCGCGGGAGATAAAGTCTCAAAAATTCCGCAGGGCAAGCTCTCAAGAATTTTACATTAGGGAAAGTATCGCCATGAACTGGTTCAAGAAAGCATTTAGAACGGTCAAAACGGGAATCAACAAGGCGGGAGATGCCGTCGCTGACACGGCTAAAGATGCCGGAGAGGCGATCGCCGACACAGGTAAAAAAGCCACTGATGCAGTGGTTGACACAGGTAAGAAAGTCGGTGACATTGCTGTTCGGAGTGGCGAGAAGACAAAAGCATACCTTATCCACAGTGGCAAGGAAGCCTTGGAGACCGGGAAAGAAGTAGTTGACACCACAGTCGATACGGCTGAAAAAGTGGGCGATTTTGTAGTCGATACTGCCGAAAAGGTTCGTGATAGAGTTTCAGATGTCATTAAGTCTTAGTCCTCTTTTCTTATCTTGACGCTTTCAAAGCGCTGTGGCGGTGAAATTAGGCTTGTATCAAGGCGATCGCTCTTTTCGGAGGGCGATCGCTTTTTCCATTGGAATTAACCTGTCGTGGAACGCAAAAATTTAGACGCATCACTCAAAATCACCCCACTGCGTAAATCCGGCATAAGTCCTTGGGCGTCAGAAATATGGCAGGACAGGAGGGGGAAATCCACACCTCCTAATCATCTGACCCTATATAAGGAGAAATCCAACATGGAATCGATGCAATCTGAACGGTTCACCGTTGTTCACACTGAGGGCGTTTCCGCAGGTGACCTGGCGATGACCGAACTCTCTGATGCCGACCTGGATGATTGCGCGGGCGGTCTGAGCCTGGGTGATTTCAGCAGCCTGATGGACGGTTCTTCCAGCTTCTTTGGGCAAGAGCGGCTGTCTATGGGGCAAGCCACCTTTGCTGGTCCCAACGGCAGTGGCACGATTTCGACCCTCGACTTCGAGCGCACGATCTCTGGCGCAGAGCGGTTCACCTCCTTCGGTAAATAAGCAGCGCCCGGTCATTGCTGGCGCAGTCCTGTCGATTCGTCGATTCGCAAGCGCCAGCAAGACCCAGAAGGAAATTAAAAGTTCTTCTGAGAAGACCCTTTAAAGCGCTTTTCAGAAGAACGCCCTGCCTATTTTGCCAAATTTGCTGATTTCTTAGCCCGGAATTCTGTCTCATCTGTTGACTTCGGATAAGCTGATGTCTTACTCGCCCGACTTCCACCCAGCAGACTTAGATGCCCCTCGATCGTTGGCTGCTTCGCCTGAAGATACTGCACTAATTGAGCTATCAGAGCAGGAGTTAGAGCAGGTTGCTGGCGGCATCGACCTATCTTTGACTTTCGTCAGGTTAGATGGCAGCGACGAGCTGTCTTTGGTGTCCAGCGCTTCTGATTATGCAGCTCTAACGGAAGCATCGACATCGTCGCGAGTTCGCTTTTCGATGTTTCAGATTGACCTGAACGGATTTGATTCGACCAATAGCTTGATGAAGGCACTTTCTAGCCTGGGCAAGCTGTTTGGCTACTAAAGCCAGGAATTGGCAAAACAGTAAGCATGACTCAAATCCTTGCTAATTCCTGTTCTATTTTCTGAATTGAATCCTGTTAATTGTTGTCGTTAATTTATTCGTAATACGCTGCCTGATTACAATCAGGAACTTGCCAATGACCTGTATTTTACTTCAGGAACTCGATTCCTCGGATCTGAACTGGCTCATGCAGTCTGCTATGCACATGAGCATTCCATCAGAAACGATTCTAGCTGAACCTGATCAGCCCGCCGATCAGATTTGTTTTATTCTAGAAGGCATGGTGGCGATCGCCTCCCCTGTTCGTCAGACTGTGTTCGCGCCATCATTCGTCGAACCTGCTGATAGTCAGTCCTGGTCTATGACGACGCTCTCTCAAATTCCATCCGGCGATCTGGTAAGTCTCCATGCATTGCTGGATTCTAAACCGCTGCCTTATGCCGTAATTTCTGAGTCTCAATGTCAGGTTCTCAGCATTCCGCGATCGCTCTTTTTGCAGAAGCTCCAGGATGATTTGAGCTTTGCAGCCCATGTTTACCGGACTGTTGCGATGCTGCTGTCTGCCCGCAATCAGCGGCTGGTGCGAGAGTTTGAGTATCAGAACCTGACGGCTGGGCGATCGCCCCTGCGGCAAGCGATCACGCTATTTGCCGAACTGCAAGATATTGACTTAGACTGGCTGGCAGCCGTGGGCAGCGTACAGACTGCGGCTGCAGACGAGGTGGTTTTGTCGAGTGGGCGATCGCCCGATGCGCTGCATATTTTACTGGAGGGGGCGCTGCTGTTGAGCCAGCCGATTGAAGCCAGCAATCTGGTAGCTCAAACGTTGGCTCCCGACGTGAACCCAGCATCGCCCCATCGCGAAGTGGCGCGTCTGTCGCGGGGGGATTTGGTCGGCGAAATGCAGATGGTCAATGCCCACGACCTGACCCTCTGCGCTAGCGCCCTGCGTGAATCGCAAATTTTGTCGATTCCGCGCTGGCGGCTGGCGGCAAAGCTGTTGCACGATGTCGGCTTCGCGTCCCGATTTTATCGCGTGCTGGCGTCGCTGCTCGCTGCGGAATATGAAACGATGCTGCACCAGCTTCATTCAGCCACAGTCGGTGCGACTGACGAACGGGTGGGGCAAATGGGTGATCGCGATGACCTGAGCAGCCGCCTGCTGACGCGCCTTTCCCTAGCCGAGGCGCGGTTTGAATGGCTGCTAAAGCGAATCCAAGCGCAACAAGAAACCGGGAGAGACTTGCAATGGTAATGCCAGAAAATAGGTTGCCAAATTCCTTATCTAACCCTCTATCTAACTCGCCAGCATCCAGCGTAGGATCTGCAAAATCTACGCATTCAGGCGCGCAATCATCCACAAAAAATAAGTTCTTTCGTCCCGAAGCGCTGGAGCGTAGTGCCTCTCCCGATCAGCTGGATCAGTTGGTGCAGGTGGTCAGTCCCAAACGCTGGCTGTCGTTACTGGCGCTGGGTGCGATCGTGATCGGAGGTGCAGCTTGGAGCGTACTCGGTCGCATTCCGATTAACGTTCCAGGACAGGGTGTGCTAGTGCCGCTGCCCGTGGCGCAACTCGGTCCCAACCAGTGGCGCGTTGACCCAAGCCAAATCGTTCGCGTTCAGGTTCCGATGGCGGGACGACTGCTGACTTTACCCGTGCGCATGGGCGATCGCGTGCAGCCGGGTGACGTGTTGGCCACTGTAGATCAGTCGGAGCTAAAACAGCAGTTGCAACTATCGCGCGAAAAGCTGGTGCAGCTTCAGCGGCAAGATGAGGAAGCCCGTACGGCTCAACTCCAGCGCGATCGCTTTGAACAGGCGGCGATCGCCCAACAACGGCAAGCCCTCCAGCAGAGCCTGCGAACTGTGCAGTCTCTCACGCCCATCATCCGCGAAAAGGGCATCGAAGCGATTCAGCAGGAGCGCCTGGCGCTAGAGCAGCGGCTGCAAACACTGCAAGCCCAGTTGCCCACCTATGAACAGCGCTGGCGGGCGCGAGAAACAGCCCACGCAGAAGGCGCACTCTCCCGCGATATGGTGCTGCAAGGCGAGCAGGAATATCTCAACGCCCGCGCCCAGCTCAACCAGGCAGAATCGCAGCTCAAACAGCTCGACGCCAAAGAAGCAGACGCCCAGCGCGAATATCTCCGCAGCGAAAACCAGGGCAATGAATTGCAGGCGCAAATCAAAAACCTGGAAACTCAGGCGGCAGCGCGACGAGAGCAAGACTTGACCACGAGCACTGCCCGCCAGAAAGAGATCCAGGAGACGCAGCGGGCGATCGCCCAGCTAGAGCTACAGCTTCAGCAAACTAGCAGCATCACCAGCCCCTACGACGGGCAAGTGCTGGAGGTGTCTGCCAAGCCCGGTGAGCGGCTGGATGCGGGTGCCAGCATTGTGACGCTATCGGCTCAAGGCGACTCTACGCCCCTCGTCGGCGTGATGTTCCTACCTGTCAGCGAAGGTAAGAAAATCATGCCGGGAATGACGGTGCAGCTCACGCCTACAACGGTCAAACGTGAGGAATATGGCGGCATCAAGGGGCAGGTGTTTGAAGTCTCCAAGTTTCCGCTGACCCGCGCCGGGGCCACCAGCCTGGTTGGCAATCCCGACATCTTACCTGCCTTAATGAATGAGGAGCCGCACCTGGCTGTGTTCGTCCGCCTGGAAACTCGCGAATCCGGTCGGCAGTCCGACGACACGCTCCACTACATCTGGTCGTCGTCTAACGGGCCGCGCCAGGCGATTACAGCGGGCACAACAGCAACCGGGCGCATCACCATCGAGGAGCGCCAGCCGATCTCCTACGTGTTGCCCATCTTTAAATCGCTAACGGGGATGAACTAGCATGACGCAGCAACTTCTACAACCCGTCGTACCCTCCTGGACACAGCGCTTACAGCAGGTTTCCCAGCAATTTCCCCAGCATCTGAAACAGCTTCCTACGTATCTTCGTCAGCTTCCGCAAACAATCCAGCAATTGCCCACAACGCTCTGGGGACGGGGCCGCATCCGTCGTGTTCCCACTGTGCTGCAAATGGAGGCGGTAGAGTGTGGCGCGGCGTCGCTAGGCATGATTCTGGGCTATCATGGGGCGATCGCCTCTCTGGCAGAACTGCGCCAGGTCTGCGGCATCTCCCGCGACGGCAGCAAAGCCTCTAACTTGCTCAACGCCGCCCGCACCTACGGACTCCAGGCAAAAGGCTTTAAGGTCGATATGGCGGGATTGCAACAGGTGCCCACACCCTTTATTGTCTATTGGAATTTCAACCACTTCTTGGTGGTGCAAGGCTTTCATCGCCAGCGGGTGTATTTGAACGATCCGGCAACTGGCCCGCGCACCGTCTCTCTGGCAGAATTTAGCGAAGCATTCACGGGCGTCGTACTCACCTTTGAACCCAGTGCTGAGTTTCAAACAGGCGGACAAAAACCCAGCGTCCTGCGGGCGCTGAAAGATCGCCTGCAAGGTTCCCTCGGTTCGCTGATTTTTTGCGTGCTGGTGGGCTTTTTACTGGTATTGCCAGGACTGGCGATGCCCGCGTTTTCTCAAGTGTTTGTGGATGAAGTGCTGCTGAAAGAACGACAGGACTGGCTGCGTCCGCTTGTCTTCGTGATGCTGTTCACCGCTGTGATCACGGGACTGCTCACGCGCTTGCAGCTTCAGCTTCTTCGTCGCCTGCGAGTCAAGCTGGCAATGGGCATGTCCAGCCGTTTCCTCTGGCATCTTTTATACCTTCCAGTTAGCTTCTACGATCAGCGTTTTGCAGGTGAAATTAGCAGCCGCATTCAGCTCAACGATCGCCTTGCTGGTCTACTGTCTGGTCAGCTTGCTACAACCGTGATTTCTGCTGTCATGGTCATCTTCTATGGACTGGTCATGTGGCAATACGACAGCGTGCTGACACTAATCGGTGTTGCATTCGTTGCAATTAATCTATTGGCGTTACAAGCTGTTTCGCGGCTACGTGCCGATACGAATCTTCGCCTTATGCAAGAACAGGGCAAAGTCGGCGGTGTTGCGATGTCCGGGTTGCAAAGTATTGAAACGCTAAAAGCGTCAGGTTTGGAGTCTGACTTTTTCACGCGCTGGGCCGGCTCCTATGCGAAGCTGCTAAACGCCCGACAGGACATGGACGGACTCAACCAAAAGTTGGGCGTACTGCCGACTCTTTTAAGCAGCCTCAGCACTATGCTGCTGCTCGTAGTCGGCGGTTTTCGGGTGATGGATGGCTATCTCAGCATCGGGATGCTCATTGCTTTCCAGTCGCTGATTCAGCAGTTCATGCAGCCCGTCAGCCAACTTATCCGTCTCGGCGGCGATTTCCAGGATTTGGAAGGCACCCTGACACGTTTAGATGATGTCTTGCAGAACCCCAAAGATCCAATTTTGGAACAACAACTTGCACACACCTGCAAATCCTCGGCTATGTCTCACACCACTCACATCTCGGTAGACTCTGCTACTCCATCACTCCAAGCTCCTGGGGAGACGTTACGTGAACACGCCATCACACCATCGCAATCCCCCTCCGCTTCCAAACTGGAAGGCTACCTCGACATCCAGAATCTGACCTTTGGCTATAGCCGCACGGCCCCACCGCTGATTGAAAACTTTTGCCTGTCGCTGAAGCCGGGGCAGCGAGTCGCATTGGTAGGCGGCAGTGGCTCTGGTAAATCGACGATCGCCAAGCTGGTGTGCGGGCTTTATCAACCCTGGTCAGGCGACATTTACTTCGACGGGCAGCCGCGCCATCACATTCCGCGTTCCGTGCTGGCTAATTCCCTGGCAATGATTGAGCAGGATGTGCTGCTGTTTGCGGGTAGCGTGCGCGACAACCTGACGCTGTGGGACACGACGCTTTCAGATCAGCAATTAATTCAAGCCTGTCGCGATGCCGCTGTTCATGACATTATCCTATCGATGCCGGGTGGCTATGGGGCGGAACTGTCGGAAGGCGCAACAAATCTTAGCGGCGGACAGCGGCAGCGTTTGGAGATCGCTCGAGCGCTGGTGAGCAATCCCTCGATCCTGGTGATGGACGAAGCAACAAGCGCTCTCGACACCGAAACGGAACGGACAATTGATTACAATTTACGACTGCGCGGATGTACCTGTCTCATCGTTGCGCATCGTCTTAGTACCATTCGTGACTGTGATGAAATCATTGTTCTGGAACGCGGAAAGGTCGTGCAACGCGGCAGTCACGATCAGCTCAAAGAACAGGAAGGGCACTATCTTCAGCTCATCCGCAGTGAAGGCGGATCGATAGAGTAACGCAAGAGTGACACATTCTTTTCTCACGCTTCCTGGAATTAGAGCACGCCAATATACTTAAACGATAAGGAATGCAGAAATGCTGGCAAAAGAGAGAGCATTTGAACCTGTTTACGCATCTCGATCGCTGCACGGAAATGAAACCCTACTGCTGGACAAGCAGCAGTCTGTCTGGCAGGTGCAAGCTGGCTCGCTGGCGCTGTTTGCAGTGCCAATGCAGAACGGAATTCCACGCGGGCGGCGGCGCTATCTGTTCAGCGTCAAAGCGGGCGAATCTATATTTTCTAGCAGCGCAGCGGAAACGCTCGAAGCCGATTCGCAGCAGCCCTATCAACTGATGTCCGTAGCGCTCGAAGAAACAGAACTGGTGCAGCGATCGCCCTCCGAATTCCTCCACTGGATGCACCACGAACCAGAGGCAGCTTTGCAACAGCTCGAAGGCTGGATTCACCAGATCGGCGCAACGCTAGCCAACCTCAGCGCGATCGCCATGTCAACGCCACTCGGTCGATATGGCGTGTTAGATGCGGGCGAGGTGTTTCAGCCTGCACAGGGTGCAGTAACTTGGGTGCGCGTGCTGCAAGGGACGGCGCGGCTGCAAGGCGTATCAGATTTACTGCTGGAGCGCGGCGTTTGGCTGCCGCTGGAAACGCATCTGTGGCTGCAAGCCAGCGACATTGTGGAACTGGAAACTTGCAGCAGTGGAGAACACTCGGCGATCGCTTTGCTGACAGGACTTAGCCAACTGCAAGCTAAAGTCATGCACGGCATCCAGATACTAGAAGCGCAGGAAAATGATCAGGAACTGGCCCGCTATCGCGAACGACAGCAGCTTAATACAGAAGCCGTGACGCGAACGCTGGATGAACTCTCGACCGTCTTTGATACTGCGGCGAGATCCTCTGCGAATTCTACCCAAGAGGCGATCGCCACAAACCCCGAAACGGCTCTGCTGGCAGCGGCGGGCGCGGTGGGACGAGCACTCGGCATTGCGATTTTGCCACCGGGTCAGTCGGAGGATTTTCGACGGCTGAAAGACCCGATAGAGGCGATCGCCCGCGCCTCCCACATCCGCATTCGTCGGGTCACGCTGCGAGACGGCTGGTGGAACCAAGACGGTGGACCGCTCCTTGCCTACGCGCTAGATGATGGTCGCCCGGTGGCACTGCTGCCGATCTCTGCCTCGCGCTATGAACAGGTCGATCCGCTGCACCAAACTCGCACGGTTTGTGACGCTGGCATCGCGGCAACTCTAGCACCGACTGCATACACTTTTTACCGGCCGCTACCCGCTGCGGCTAAACCGATCGCCCTGCTGCAATTTGCCCTGCGCGGACACCTTAAAGAATTGTGGATGGTGCTGCTGGCGGGGCTGGGTGCGACGCTGCTAGGCATGGTAACGCCCCAGGCGACGGCCCTGCTGATTGACCAAGCCATTCCTGATGCCAATCGCAGTCTGCTGCTGCAAATTGCGCTAGGACTGCTGGCTACGGCGATCGGCGCAACGCTGTTTCAAGTGGCGCAGAGCATTGCGCTGATGCGGCTGGAAACCTTCGCGGATGCGTCCACCCAAGCGGCAGTGTGGGATCGGCTGCTGGGGCTGCGGCTGTCGTTCTTTCGGCAATATTCCATCGGTGATCTAAGTGCACGGGTGTCCGCCGTTAGCCAGATTCGCCAAAAACTGGGCAATACCATTCTCAAGAGCCTGTTTTCTAGCGTTTTCGCGCTGCTAAACTTGGGACTACTGTTTTACTACAGCCCGCCTCTAGCGGCGATCGCTCTGCTCGTCGCGCTGATTAATATCGCCGTAACCGTTGTTTCTAGCATTCTGACACTGCGAAAAGCCCGTCCCCTACTCGATCGCCAGGGGAAACTATTGGGCGTAATGGTGCAACTGATTAACGGTGTCGCCAAGTTTCGGGTGGCAGGGGCAGAGACTCGCGCCTTTGCTTATTGGGGACGGCAGTATAGCCAGCAGTTGAAACTGACGTTAGCATCTCAGGGTATTGAAGATAATCTCGCTGTGATCAACAGCCTGCTTTCTGCATTAACGCCTGCGGTCTTATTTGCGTTCGCTGTACAGTTACTCCAGCAATCGCAATCACAGGACGGTAGCTTTTCTATCGGCACGTTTTTGGCGTTCAACGCGGCGTTCGGCACCTTTATCGGCGGCGCGACCAGCCTGAGCACAACAGTAGTGGATGTCATGGAAGTGCTACCAATCTGGCAGCGGGCATTGCCGATTCTGCAAGCGACGCCAGAAGTTGCCGAAGACAAAGCTGATCCCGGTCGTTTAACGGGACAAATCTCGGTCGATCGCGCAGTGTTTCGCTATCGCGAAGATGGGCCGCTGACGCTGGATAACGTCAGCATTCACGCTGAGCCGGGAGAATTTATTGCGCTGGTGGGGCCGTCGGGCAGCGGCAAATCAACGCTGTTTCGGCTGCTGCTGGGCTTCGATACGCCAGAGTCGGGCACGATTTATTACGATGGGCAAGACTTGTCAGGACTAGATATGCAAGCCGTGCGGCGACAGCTCGGCGTGGTGCTGCAAAACAGCCGCCTGATGTCTGCCTCGATTTTTGAAAACATTGCCAGCGGTGCGCTGATCGGCATGGATGACGCCTGGGAAGCAGCCCGCATGGCGGGACTGGCAGACGACGTGCAGGCGATGCCGATGGGCATGCATACGGTCGTTAGCGAGGGCGGCACCAATCTTTCGGGCGGACAGCGACAGCGCTTGCTGATTGCCCGCGCTCTGGCGCTGCGCCCCCGCATCCTGCTGTTTGACGAAGCCACCAGCGCCCTGGACAACCGCACCCAGGCGATCGTCAGCGAAAGTCTGGATCGGCTGCGGGTGACGCGAATTGTGGTGGCCCATCGGCTCAGCACCATTCGCAACGCCGATCGCATTTATGTCCTGCAAAACGGCCGCGTGATGCAGGAAGGTGACTTTGAGGCGCTGGCCACTCAGCCCGGTTTATTCAGCCAACTGATTCAGCGGCAGCGAGTCTAGCGCGTTGAGCCAAAACTTCCACTTAGCCCCCAAATCTATCTTATGCAAGCTCTGTCTCCGCCTGTTTGCACCAGCGTTGCTTATCAGCGATCGCCCCAATCTCTGCCCAGTTTTCCCCTAGCTACAGGATTATGGCTGCTCACGATCCCGCTGCTCAGTGTGGTGATCTCTGTGTTCATTAAGCAGCAGCGCGATCGCCATCTCCGGCAGCAAATCAATACGCTAGAGCGTCTTTGGCAAGATGCAGGTTAATCCTCCGGCAATTCACCAAAGCGTTCGCGATAGCGTTCCAGTTGGGCTTCCAGTTCCTCCGCTCTCTGGCGCTCTGTCTCGGCGATTGCTTCTGCTTCCTGACGGCTCATCGTCTCTTGACGCAGCGCATCCGAACCATCATGGAAAATTCACCGGAACGGGCTGCACTCTTGCAGCAACTAGAAAAAATAGATCGCATCATTTGCCAGCTTGCATCGCAGCTTGGCGACATCAGCACAGCCGATGCACTACTTCAGCGTGAGCTATCTATGAACACAGAAGAGAATGCAGCAGATGAAGCCAGCCTGAGTTCGGGGGTTATCGCCCTTGCCTTCTCGCTCCGGCAATGGGAAATATCGCCAGAGGGGAGGTTTCTGGCTCAATATCCGGAGATATTCGGGTTGCATTCGTATCAACTGGGTCATCTTTTGGAAGGGGGACACTTTTACCTCGATGCCGCAGCAGTCTACAAGATTTGCGCCAGTGAATTGCAACCCCTCCGCCAAGTCTTGGTAAGAATCCGTAACGCGATCGCAGTCTGACCGATACTCCGATCGCCCTTATTTCTTATCTTATTCTTTGAGCAGTCGCCAGCCTCCTTCAGCTCACCTACACCTCCACCACCACGCCAACGCTCTCATAGGCCAGCCGATCGACGCTACACAAAGCATAGGTTCCACGTATAAGCGTCAGGTGAGTGGTGGAAGCGGGCAGAATTTGCTGGAGCGTCCAGAGGCTTCCCATCTGTTGATAAAGCGCCCAGGAGCGGACGCTGGCGGCGCTGCTCCAGACGAGCTGATTCCCCAAAACGCGGACATTTTGCGGCGGGGTGGGGGGCGCACTGCGGAGCCAGGGCATGACGGGCGGCAGAGCTGGAGTCCGATACAGGTCGGCTTGGAGGCGATCGCCAATACCCTCGCGATTCGTCAGCAGCGCTTTCATGCTGTAGAAGATATTGCCAAGGGCGAGCTTGCTCTCTAGCTGGCGCGTAATAGCGACCTGCCGCGTAATTTCTGTCACTTCCCAGGCTTTGCCATCGAGTAAAGATAAGTTATTACCAGGATAGATATGGCGCTTTTGCGAATTCTGATCTGCCCACCACTCTAGCAGCACAGGATAGCTCTGGGCAGGCGGGTCAATGCGCCAGTATAACTGCGGTGCCAGGTAATCGACCCAACCCTGCTGGAGCCACTTCAGCGCGTCAGCAAAAAGCTGGTCGTAGGCATCGAGTCCCTGAATCTGCGGCGGCTGGCCGGGGCGATAAATCCCAAACGGGCTGATGCCAAATTTCACATGGGGTTTGGTGGCTTTGATGCCGCTGGAAAGACGCTGCACCAGGCGATTCACATTGTCGCGTCGCCAGTCTTTTAGCATCAACGTGCCGCCACTGTTGCGATAGGTTTGATAGGTCTTGTGGTCGGGGAAGGTCTGGCCGGCGATTGGATAAGGATAAAAATAATCATCCAGGTGAATGCCGTCCACGTCGTAGCGCCGCAGCACCTCTAGAATCACCGCATAGGTGCGCTCCTGCACAGCGGACGCGCCGGGGTCCATCCAAAGCTGGTTGCCCCAGGTGTACACCACGTCGGGATTCATTGCGGCGATATGGGGCGCAACGTTCACCGTTTGCGCTGAGGTGCGGGCGCGATAAGGATTGAACCAGACGTGAACTTCGAGATTGCGCTGGCGACATTGGGCGATCGCCCATTGCAGCGGGTCGTAGGCGGGGCTGGGCGGCTTGCCCTGGGTGCCCGTCAGCCAAAAGCTCCACGGCTCCAGCGTGGAGGCATACAGCGCGTCACCTTCCGGGCGCACCTGCAAGATCACCGCGTTGAAGTTGAGCGATCGCAGCCGATCGAAAATGGCGATCAGCTCTGCCTGCTGCTGTTCGGTCGTCAGCGTGCGCGTGCTGGGAAAGTCGATATTCCACACAAGGGCGACCCACGCTGCCCGAAACTCCCGCCGATGGGACACCGCCAGCGTCCGCACCCAGCGCACGATCCATGCTGACTCGATGACCGGAGCCTGCCCCAACCGCACTAGCGCCTGATAGACAAAGCAAGCCACCTCAGCGCGACTGGCAGATTGCTGGGGGCGCAGTTGCTTCAGGTCAGAATAGTTCACCACCAGCCCCGTTTCGGTGGCGGTGGAAATTGCGCTTCTGGCCCAGGTGGGCATCTCTGCCGCGTCCACATACAGGTCAAATAGCGGGGCCTGACGCGATGCCCTCAGCTCTAGCCCCCCCACCAGCGCCACCCAGCACTGCACGCGGGCGATCGCTTCCGCCGGACGAAACAGCCCATCGGGATAGCCGGATATAAAGCCAGTTTCATATGCCCAACGAATGGCTGGCGCTGCCCAAAAACCCTCCGGCACATCCCCAAAAGGCACATAGGGGCGTTTGGGCACAATCGAAAACGCGGAACGCAGAATAGACGCAAATTCGGCGCGGGTAATCGTTTGTTCGGGACGAAAAGTGCCATCGCCAAAGCCTCGCACCACGCCGCGATTGGCCAACGCTTCGATGAACGCCTTTGCCCAGTGGTTTTGAATGTCAGCAAAATACATTAGAAAACTACATAGTGTTGCGTCAAGCAATTTTTACCGGGTAATGTGCCGCGCGAAGCGCGGCACATTACCCATCAAACTCATCACTTTTTTGTTGACAGACTAATAGGAGACGGGGCGGCAAAGGGACAGGGTAGGCACACTGGCTCTAGCACCTTAATCCAGATGTCTACTATCCCGATGCCTGCAAGGAACTGAAACCCCAGTCATTTTAAGCGAGAGATCAAAGCGAGCGACAGAATAATAGATGAGAATAGCTGGGGCACTTAAAAACGGCACATGTATAAAATCATGCATAAATAATCATGCATAAATTAAAGCGCCAGATCCCGAATGAATCGGAAGCCAGCGCTTTGAGCTTTGATAACCAGATTTATAAGCCAGGAGCTTTATAAGGTGCCCCCGTGTTTTCATTTACTAGATTCACAGAATTTCGAGGAACTTCCGGTTTTTCTAATGTTTTCTTTATATTTCTAATTATGGATTCTGATTGCAGAGCGTAACGAGGTCGTTACGATAACCGGGCACCAGAACAGTTGTCGCTTTCCGCCTAAGTCAAGTGGTTGCCTGAGCAAGCGTTGGACTCAGGCAGTGCTTGCCCAACTCAGGCAGTGCTTGCCCAACTCAGGCAGTGCTTGCCCGGCAAAGCGATCGCCCGACAAACTTTTTGCGGCGGAGGGGCGATCATTCGCTACTATCAACAAAATGCTTTTCGACAAGATGCGCTGTCTCAGCGGTGCTGGCAGGGCGATCGCCCGTTTCTCTGCCCGATGAACTGTGTGTCTTGAGTACCGCCGCAATATTGCCTATGACGCGCGACTCCTTGCCTCCGCGTGATTCTGTTTATCGAGACGCCTTTTATATCAACGGCTTCCGCTCGACAGGTCGCAAGCCCCTCCCCCACCCGTCCGACCGCTCTCCCCTGGGC
>RFIF01000186.1 GCA_003695655.1 Cyanobacteria bacterium J069 | reverse complement strand
GGCTTCCACAATCGCAAGCGTTGTCATGGCTAAGCCGGAAAAAGCGACAATGCCAGCTTACGGGAAACGCCCTCCTCTGTCTAGAATGAAATAGCCCTGGTCAGGCAGTCAGGATCATAAGAACTCGTGGATTGATGTTGACTTAGAGAAATTCGCTTCAGATTCTCGTTTAGAGCTGATCCGTTTACCTTTATCTCCTCCAGGTGCAATTAGAAATCAAGCCCTGCAACACGTTAGATTACCATGGGTTGCATACTGCGATGGGGATGATATTTGGTATCCAGGAAAAACTCAGGTTCAGCGTAGCTATGCTGATGAAACCAATAGCGATTTTGTTGGAGCTGATCATTACCTAGTTGATGAGCGCGGAAGCGTAAGGGCTTTTGCCTTAGCCCGGAATATTCCTATGCCATCATCTTGGCTAGTTCGTACAGAAGTCATGCGATCGCACCCTTTTAACGCTTCTCTTCCTCAAGGCTCCGACGGAGAATGGTGGATTCGAACTACCGGGAAGATTCGCAAGCGCAGATGTGCCAAGCTTTTACTTGGTTATCGAGTCCGTGCAGGCAGTGTCAGTTCCAGTACTCCTTCTAAGAGAAGAAAGGCAAAGATAGTAAAGGTGGCAGGTGTTCCAATTTTGAGAGAGTTCATTTTGTCAGCCACATGGGTTATTTGGTTTACAACGCGTAAAACAGACTATATGTGGCTTAATTCTTGGGGGGTAAAGCCTACTGAAAGCTAGAGCTTTTAACTTGTAAAGGAAAATTAACAGACAGATAATATTTAGAAATCTCGAAAAGAGTCGGAAGCTGTAAATAATTGTTATGCATGCTGACATCATTTTCCTGATTTACAGCTTGCTGCTTGAGTAAATGAATAAAGCATTGCTTCTGCCCGCTATCAACACGCTATGACCCAGGCAGCTACCCTTACGCTTACGCTCCAGCCCGTTGCGGGTCGGCATGTCTTCATTCCGCCGGAGCCGGTGCTTCAGCCGAGGCCGACGATGCCGAGGCCAGTGGCGCTGCCCCGGCCGGCCAGCTACCCACTCGATCGCCCTTTAGTTGATGCGTCGGCTCCGGCAGTGCTGCCGCATCGGATGGGGCTGGCGGTGGGGGTGGCGATCGCCGCCACCGTCGGCACAACGCTTTACCACAGCCAGACGCCGCCGCTTTACAAAAGCACCTTCGAGCTGGCACCCGTCGCCCAGCGATCGCAGTCGAGCGGGCCCGCCGCTGCGACCGCCGACATTCGCCCAGAGGTAGATCAGGCGACGCTAATTCAGGTATTGCGGAGTCAGCAGGTGTTGCTGCCTGCGGTGCGCGATTTGCGATCGCACAGTATTAACCTCAGCCCTGCGGCCCTGGCGCAAAATCTGGAAATCGTGCCGCTGGCGGACGGGCGGCTGGAAGTTCGCTATCGGCATCGCGATGAGCGCGTGGCGCAAACCGTGTCGCGGCAGTTGGCTCAAACTTATGTGGAGTATGGCGATCGCTGTCGGCTGGATGCCTGCCACGCGCTGAAGCAGGTCAACGCAGATCTGAAAGAGGCGACGAGCCAGGTGGCGCGGCTGGAGCAGGCGATCGCCCAGTTCAAAGCGCGTCCCGATGCCCAAAACCTGGACGGGCAGACCAAAACCCTGACCCAGCGCACCGCCGAATTTGCGCGCTACATGACGCAGACTGACCAAGAGCTGAGTTTAGCGCGCCAGCGCTATCAGGCGCTCCAGTCGCAAAATGCCCTCCTCAGCGTCCAAAGCGTTTTGCAGCAGCAGGCAGACTATCAAGCCCTCCTGCAAGACCTGCACCAGACGGAGGGGCAAATTGCGACGCACCTGACCCAGGCCCAGCCCGATAGCGCTACTCTGCAAGCGCTCTATCAGCGCCATCAACTGCTCAACGGACACCTGAATCAGCAGGTGGCGATCGCCCTTGATCAATACGTCACAGCGCAATTTCCCGACTTGGTGGCTCAGCCCTCAATAGCGGGCTTTCCGGTAGCCCTAGAGCCAGTCGAAAATGCCTTTCAGTCAGCGCATCAGGTCAACTTGCTCAGTGCTCGTCAGCGGGCGATCGCCCCCCTTTATGAATCGATGCAGGCAAGTAAAGTGCGCCTCGCTAAGCTATTGCAATATCAAACGCGACTCGAAACGCAACTCGCCGTGCAGCAGCGAATCCTGCAAGAGAGCCAGCAGCAGCAAGCCCGCTTGCAGCAGGAAATTGCCGCACGCCGAGTAGTTTGGCAGCTAGTGTCACCATCTCAGGGCTAGATCGAAACGAGAGAACGCCTTCCAGGAAGCCATGAGTTAGGCAAGCAAACCGCAACATTAAGACAGAACAATAAGATAGGAAAAAGACAGGAAAATGCCCAGCCCTTGTACATATGTACGTAAGGGCTGGGCATCAGGGTAGCTTTAGAGGGCACGTAGCCGGACGATGCTAGTCGATGGCTTTCTTCACTTCATCCTTAACATCTTCCGTGGTGTGGCGAACTTTGGCTTCACCTTGCTTAGCCTTGCCTTCCGCCTTGTCCTTGGGATCGCCTGTCACTTCACCGACGACCTCTTGGATTTTGCCTTCAATGTTTTTTGCAGTCGCCTTAGCGCGGTTTTCGATGCTCATCTTTCGTACCTCTTTGTGCGAATCAATCGAACACTTTCACAATAGGCGGTTCTCACAATGCTTCCATCCTTCATAGGACGTGATGTTGAGGAACTGGGGGTCAGTCTTTAGCCTTAGTCCGCCAGACAGGGAGAGAGGTTAAAAGCCTTGCGGTGAGAGGATTTCGGCAGTTTGAGATTGGGAGTTTAAAAAGGCAGTTTTATCTGAATTTTGCCTGAGTCTTGTCTAACTCTGGAGCAGACCTGGATTCAGAACTGGCTCATGAAGCTCATTAACGGGTTCGGGACATATCCCACGTTTATGCAATCAAAGGGCAATGAAAAAAGGGCAATGAAAGGCATTACAGCAATCAAAGAGAAAGTGAGAACCACGAAGAAGCCCATTAGCCCCATCCAGCTAACCTCTGACCCTTAACTCCCCACCCCTGCCGCATAGCTAATTTCTGATCTCGTTCATCCGCTACAGTTCAGTTTCGTTACAGAAGTACATAATGGTTACAATTGATTTAATCCATGCCACTTTTGCGATCGCCCCCCCATGACCCAAGCTGCTACTCCATCCAGAGCGTCTGTCTCGCCGCTGCTGCTGATCGCGCCCTTTTTCCTCTGGGGTACGGCGATGGTGGCGATGAAAGGCGTGATTCCCCACACCACGCCGCTGTTTATGGCAGGGGTGCGGGTGCTGCCGGCGGGGCTGCTGATTTTGCTGGCGGCGGTGGCGATGGGGCGATCGCAACCCAAGGGCTGGAAAGCCTGGGGCTGGATTGCGCTGTTTGGGCTGGTGGATGCAGCGCTGTTTCAAGGGTTTTTGGCAGAAGGGCTGGTGCGCACCAGCGCTGGGCTGGGGTCAGTGATGATCGACTCGCAGCCGCTGGCAGTAGCGCTGATGGCACGATTTCTGTTTGGCGAGCGCGTGGGCGGGTTTGGCTGGCTGGGGCTGCTGTTTGGCGTGCTGGGGATAAGCTTATTGGGGCTGCCGGAGGGCGTGATTCAGGCAGCGCTGCACGGTAGCTTGTCGCCAGATCTGGGCACAAACTTACTGCATGACCTGTTTCAAAACGGGCAGTGGCTGATGCTGATGGCGGCGCTGTCGATGGCGGTGGGCACGGTGATGATGGGCTATGTGTGTCGCCATGCTGACCCGGTGGCGGCGACGGGCTGGCACATGGTGCTGGGGGGCATTCCGCTGTTTGCGCTGTCGGCAATGGGCGAAACCAACCAGTGGCAGCAGCTCGGCTGGACGGACTGGATGGCGATGAGCTATTCCACCATCTTTGGCAGCGCGATCGCCTACGGTCTGTTCTTCTATTTCGCCGCCAGCGGCAACCTCACTAGCCTCAGTTCGCTGACGTTTCTGACGCCGGTTTTCGCGCTGCTATTTGGCAATTTGTTCTTATCTGAAGTGCTGAGTTCAGTGCAGTGGGCCGGTGTCGGGCTAACGCTGGTTAGTATTTACTTGATCAATCAGCGTGAGGTGCTGGCGGCAAAGTTTAAACCAGCGGGGGTGGAGCAAGCTGTGACGGCGCGGGCAGCAGAACTGGAAGCCGAGATCGAAGCAGGAATTGAAGCGGTCACTAAGCAAATCGTCACCAAGCAAATCGTCACCAAGTAAGCTGCCAGTGGCGGACAAGCGATCGCCCCCGACTAAATTTCCCCAACTAAATCGCCCCCGACTAAATCGCCTCCGAGCAAGCCGATTGGCGATCGCCCCCGACTAAATTTCTCCCGACTAAATCGCCCCCGACTAAATCGCCCCTGAGCAAGCCAATTGGCGATCGCCCGAAGAGTCGCTAAGAACTGCGGTTGAAATGCCCGATTCCTCCAACGCGACCGTTCTCTCTCCTTTTACTTTCTTCCCTCAAAAGCCCAAATCTGGCGGCACCGGCCGACGGGCGGGCGTGGGGAAGAGGCGCTGCAACTCACTGTCGCGATCGCCCAGGGTTTCATAAAAAAAGAAGGCGACCCCAGCATAGTGGCGATCGCGCGTTTCCCCCACCTGCCGCTGGATCAGCCGCATCGGTGTAATCCGCCCCTTCAGCCCTGCGAGAATGCCGATGCTCACGGGCAAAAATTCTCGCGCCACCTGCACGTCTGGTCGGTCTAGCTCCAGCTCAAACCGATCCATATCATTGCGATAAACCTGCACAATTAGCTCATCAATCAGGCCGCGCCGCTCCCAGGTGCCCCAGTCTTGCAAATAGCGCTCATAGGCAAACTGGCGGGGGTTGGGCGATAGGGAAATGATCGCGTCAGGGTTGCGCGCCTTCACTTCGGCCACGATGCGGCGAAACAGGCGGGTGATGTGGTTGGCTCGCCAGCGCACCCAGTCCGGATCTTCGGGGTCGGCGGGCGGGTCTGCGCCGTTGTGCTCAGCGCGATAGAGCGCCACAGTATAGGGGTCGTAGCCCATTTCCACAGGCATCCCAAAATGGTCGTCGAGCTGGATACCGTCTACGCGATAGCGCGCCACCACTTCCGACAACAGATTCACCATAAACGCTTGCACTTCGGGATGGGCGGCGTTGAGCCAGACGCGGGGTTCATTGCCCTGCATCCAAACCTGCGTGCCGTCTTGCCGCTGGGTCAGCCAGTTGGGATGCTGTGCCGCCAGTGCCGATCCTGCTGGAGCCATTAGCCCAAACTCAAACCAGGGAATGACCGCCATGCCCAGGCGACGACCCTCCACGACGACCTCACCCAGCATGTCGCGCCCTTGCAAGCCGGGATAGGGGTCGAGCGCCACGCCGAAGGTCGCCTCGGCAGTGGGGCTGGGATAGAGCGTGTAGCCGCCGTTCCACACGGTCGGATAGATCGTGTTGAAGTGTAGCTGGGACAGACGACGCAGGCCCACGACGAGGTTGCGGCTGGAAAACAACACGTCGCTGTCGATGTTGGTGAGCCAGACGCCGCGCAGTTCGACGGGGCTGGAAGGGGGGACTGGGTTGGACTGGGCGGGGGGAATAATGCCCAGGAGGGCGATCGCCCCGGCAAGGATGG